>URLR01000062.1 GCA_900548815.1 uncultured Collinsella sp. | reverse complement strand
ATCGTCGGCAGCGTCAGATGTGTATAAGAGACAGGTTCTACACCTACGACGACTTGTCGGTGGAGCTCGTGGACTACGTGCGCGACATGGGCTACACGCATATCGAGGTCATGCCGCTCATGGAGCATCCCTTCGACGGCTCCTGGGGCTACCAGACGACCGGCTACTATGCCGCCACGTCGCGCTACGGTAACCCGCAGCAGCTCATGCACTTTATCGATGCGTGCCACAAGGCGGGCATCGGCGTGATCATGGACTGGGTGCCCGGCGGCTTTTGTGCCGACTCCCACGGTCTTGCCACCTTTAACGGGCACATGCTGTTTGAGCACGAAATCCACCCCAACTGGGGCACGCACAAGTTTGACTTTGCCCGCGGCGAGGTCCGTTCCTTCCTGGTCTCCAACGTGCTGTATTGGCTCGAGAACTTCCACGTTGACGGCATTCGCATGGACGGCGTGTCCAGCATGCTGTACCTCAACTTTGGCATCGACGACCCGGGCCAAAAGAAGTTCAACAAGTACGGTACCGAGGAGGACCTGGACGCCAGCGCGTTTATCCGTCAGGTCAACTGCGCTGTTGAGGCTCACTACCCCGACGTGATGATGATGGCCGAGGAATCCACCGCGTGGCCGCTCGTGACCTACCCGCCGCAGGACGGCGGCCTGGGCTTCCACTACAAGTGGGACATGGGCTGGATGAACGACACCCTGCACTACATGCAGACCGATTTTCCGTGGCGTCCCGGCAACCACGGCCTGCTCACGTTCTCCATCATGTACGCCTTTACCGAGAACTTTATTTGTCCGCTGAGCCACGACGAGGTCGTGCACGGAAAATGCTCGCTGATCGGCCGCATGCCGGGCGACTGGTGGCGCCAGTTTGCCGGCCTGCGCACGCTGGCTTTCTACCAAATGACGCACCCCGGTGCCAAGCTCAACTTTATGGGCAACGAGATCGGCCAGTTTATTGAATGGCGCTACTACGAGTCCATTCAGTGGTTCCTGACCGAGGAGTACGAGACTCACCGTCATCATCAGGCGTTTATCAAGGCACTTAACCATCTGTACACCGCCGAGCCCGCCCTATACGAGCGCGGCTACACCGACGACGGCTTTACCTGGATCGACGCGGACAACTCCAAGCAGTCCATCGTGAGCTTTGTGCGCCAGGGCGAGGACGTCGATAACGACCTGGTGATTCTGATCAACTTTGACCCGGCGAGCTACGAGAGCTTCCGCGTGGGCGTGCCGCGCGAGGGTGACTGGGAGGTCATCTTCGATTCCGACCGTCCCGAGTTTGGCGGCAGCGGCTATGCCGGTGAGGAGCCCTACACCTGCTCGAGCGAGCCCTATCCCTGGAACGGGCAGATGGACTCCATCGAGATTAAGGTGCCCGGCCTTGCAGGCGTGGTACTTAAGCGCCGCGGTCCCAGCAGCTATAAGCCGCCCGTGGTCGAGGAGCCCAAGAAGGCGACGCGCAAGCGCATGTCCTCGGTGAAGCCCAAGGCCGCAGCTGCTAAGAAGGCTCCGGCTAAGGCGAAGGCTGCCAAGCCCGCCGCCAAGGCTTCGGCCAAGTCCACCACGGCCAAGAAGGCTGCTTCCAAGGCCAAGGCAGCTGCCGTTAAGGATCCTGCCAAGAAAGCGTAACAAAGGTGTTACCACTGTAATTACCCGCCCCGCCGGGGCGTAGGATACAAGTCATAACCGTTCCGGGAGAAACATCCCCGGGGGAAGGAACGTATGAATAAGATCTTCGACAACAAGCAGGAGTTTACCGAGCTCTATCGCGATGCCGTCATGAGCATCAGCGGCAAGAGCGTCGAGGCCGCCAGCGACCTCGACCGCTTTAACGCCCTGGCCAAGCTCGTGGCCGAGAAGGCACGCACCGTTGCCACCAAGAGCGACGCCCGCGCCACCGCCGAGGGCAAGAAGCGCGTGTACTACTTCTCGATCGAGTTTTTGATCGGCCGCCTGCTCGACAACTACCTGCTCAACTTTGGCGTGCGCGACATGGTCGCCGAGGCGCTCGACGACATGGGCTTCGATCTGTCCGTCATTGAGAACCAGGAGCCCGATCCGGCTCTGGGCAACGGTGGTCTGGGCCGTCTTGCCGCATGCTTCCTGGATTCCATGGCAGCCGAGGGCATCGCCGGCTACGGCAACGGCATGCGCTACCGCTACGGCCTGTTTAAGCAGGAGATCGTCAACGGCAGCCAGGTCGAGGCTACCGACGAGTGGCTCACCCACGGCTATCCCTGGGAAGTCCGCCGTCAGGATAAGGCCGTGACCATTAAGTTTGGTGGCCATGTTGAGGGCTTTGAGGAGAATGGCCGCACGTTCTACCGCACGGTGGACACGCAGGATATCCTGGCCGTCCCCTACGACATCCCCGTGGTGGGCTATGCCGGCGAGACCGTCAACAAGCTGCGCGTCTGGGCCGCCGAGCCGGTCGAGGAGCACTTTGACCTGGAGGCCTTCAACCGCGGCGACTACGCCCTGGCCGATGCCGAGCGCGCCGAGGCCGAGGCCATCAGCGCCATCCTCTATCCCAACGACGCCGGCGAGCACGGCCGTCTGCTGCGCCTGAAGCAGGAGTACCTGTTTGTTTCGGCCGGCATCTACAGCCTGCTCGACACCTTTGAGAAGGAGCACGGCGAGAACTGGGAGCTGCTGCCGCAGTTTGTTGCCATCCATACCAACGACACCCACCCCGCCATGTGCGGCCCCGAACTCATGCGTATCCTCATCGACGAGAAGAAGCTCGAGTGGGACGACGCCTGGAACATCGTGACGCAGGTCGTGAGCTACACCAACCACACCATCCTGCCCGAGGCTCTGGAGAAGTGGCCCATCGGCACGTTCTCCAAGCTCCTCCCCCGCGTGTACCAGATCATCGACGAGATCAGCCGCCGTTGGCACGAGTCGTTCGACACCACGCAGGAGGGCTGGCAGGAGCGTCTGCGCCAGACCGCCATCCTGTGGGACGGCGAGATTCGCATGGCCAACCTGTCTGTGATCTGCAGCCACAGCGTCAACGGCGTGGCAAAGATTCACTCCGACATCATCAAGAACATCGTGCTCAAGGACTTCTATGCCCTGACGCCCGAGAAGTTCAACAACAAGACCAACGGCATCTCGCACCGTCGCTTCTTTGCCGAGGCCAACCCCACCTATGCCAAGCTCGTGACCGAGGCCATTGGCGACGGCTGGCTGAAGGACGCCTTTGAGCTGGAGAAACTCAAGGAGTTCCAGAACGACACCGAGTTCCTGAAGGCTGTGGGTGCCTCCAAGCGCGCCAACAAGGAGCGTCTGGCCGCCTACGTTAAGGCCGAGACCGGTCTGGTCATCGACCCCAATACCGTCTTCGATGTTCAGGTTAAGCGCTTCCACGCCTACAAGCGCCAGCTCATGAACATCATGAAGGTGATGGACATCTACAACCGTCGCATCGCCGATCCCAACTTCCACGTGACGCCGACGACCTTCATCTTTAGCGGCAAGGCCGCCTCGAGCTACACCTTTGCCAAGGAGACCATCCGCCTCATTAACTCCGTGGCCGAGGTCATCAACGACGATGCCCGCGTGAATGAGGTCATGAAGGTCTGCTTTATCCCCAACTTCCGCGTGAGCAACGCCCAGCTCATCTACCCTGCCGCCGAGATCTCGGAGCAGATCTCCACGGCCGGCAAGGAGGCCTCGGGTACGTCCAACATGAAGCTCATGATGAACGGCGCCATTACGCTGGGTACCCTCGACGGCGCCAACATCGAGATCGCCGACCTGGCCGGCCGCGAGAACGAGGCCATCTTCGGCCTGACCGCTTCCGAGGTCGAGCAGCTCTGGGCATCCAATAGCTACTTTGCGTGGGATACCCTCAACGGCGATCGCGAGCGTCTGGGCCACGTGATGGACGAGCTCAAGGACAACACCTTTGCGGGTCTTTCGGGCAACTTCGAGAGCATCTACAACGAGCTCATGAACAACAACGACCCCGACCTGGTCATGGCCGACTTCCGCAGCTACGTGGATGCATGGGAGAAACTCACCGGCAGCTATGGCGACCAGGAGACCTGGAACCGCAAGGCCCTGCTCAACACCGCTTCGAGCGGTTGGTTCTCGAGCGACCGCACCATTCGCGAGTACCGCGACGAGATCTGGCACGCGTAAAGGCCACGAGCTCCCCTATGCCAGCACGGCATTACTCGACGGGTGTGACGTTGCGCCGCGCCCGTCGCTAATGGGTTTAGGAACATCGATGACAAAAGGAGAAATCGATGAGTAAGAAAGAATGCATCGCGATGCTCCTCGCAGGAGGACAGGGCAGCCGATTGGGGGCACTCACCCAAAAGATCGCCAAGCCGGCGGTTAGCTTTGGTGGTAAGTTCCGCATTATCGACTTTTCGCTCTCCAACTGCTCCAACTCGGGCATCGACACGGTGGGCGTTCTGACGCAGTATCGCCCCTACCTGCTGCATGCCTACGTGGGCTCCGGCGAGGCGTGGGATCTGGACAGCCGCGACGGCGGTGTGTCGATCCTGCCGCCGTACGAGACGCAGACCGGCGGCGCCTGGTATGCGGGCACGGCCGACGCCATTACGCAGAACCTCGACTACATCAAGGCCAACGACCCCAAGTACGTCCTGATTCTTTCGGGCGATCACCTGTATCGCATGGACTACCGCAAGATGCTCAAGACGCACATTGAGAACAACGCCGACCTCACGGTGAGCGTTATGCCCGTGCCGTGGGAGGAGGCCAGCCGCTTTGGCATCCTGACCACCGACCCCGAGGACGGCCGCATCACCAAGTTCACCGAGAAGCCCGATAAGCCCGATTCGAACCTCGCGTCCATGGGCATCTACATCTTCTCGGCCGACGTGCTGATCGAGGCGCTCGAGGAGGACGCTCTGGACCAGCGCTCGAGCCACGACTTTGGCAAGGACATCATCCCCAAGCTACTCGGCGAGGGCAAGCGCCTGTACAGCTACGAGTTCCACGGCTTTTGGAAGGACGTCGGCACCATCGCCAGCTTCCACGAGACCTCGATGGACCTGCTGGGCAACAACCCCGAGTTCGATCTGTTCGACAAGCACTTCCCCATCATGTCCAACATCACCACGCGTCCGCCGCACTACATTGGCCCGGACGGCCGTCTGGACGACTGCCTGGTCTCCAACGGCTGCAAGATCTACGGCACCGCTCGCCACTCGATCCTTTCGACCGACGTCATCATCGAGGAGCGCGCCGTGGTCGAGGACTCCGTGCTGCTGCCGGGTGCGCACGTTAAGAGCGGCGCGCACATCTGCCGCGCTATTTTGGGCGAGAACTCCACGGTCGAAGAGGGCGTGAAGCTCGGCTCTGTCGATACCACCAAGGATACGGCCGTCGTTGGAAATGACGTCGTTATCGGGAAGGGGGAATGATCCGATGATCAATCGCAAGGCCATCGGTTATATCACCGCTAACTACTCTTCGACCTACGGCAGCGTGCTGCTCAAGGACCGCCCCATCGCGTCTGTTCCGTTTTTGGGCCGCTACCGCCTGATCGACTTCCCGCTGTCCAACATGATGAATGCCGGCATTAAGACCGTCGGCGTCGTCATGCCGGGCAACTACCGCTCGCTGATCGACCACGTTGGTTCGGGCAAGGACTGGGGTCTGGACCGCAAGAAGGGCGGCCTGTTCATGGTGCCCGGCAACGCGTATGGCACCACCAAGGGCGGCATGCGCTTCTTGCTGCGCGATATTATCTCCAACAAGACACTGTTCCAGCGCTCGGACAAGCCCTACGTTGTGATGATGGGCACCAACATCATCTTTAACATGGACCTCAACACCATCATCGACGCGCACGAGAACTCTGGTGCCCAGATGACCGTGGTGTACTGCAAGGCCACGCGCAACGTCGATGACGAGACCAAGCTGCAGATCAACGAGAACGGCCGTCTGACGGGCGTGAGCGCCGGCGTCGTGTACGGCGACAACGCCTCTATGGACTGCTGCATCGTCAACCGCGAGACGCTGCTTGAGATTATCGACCACTACCAGGCCGCCGACTATCTGGACCTGCTCGAGGCACTCCAGGGCGACTTTGGCAACATCGACGTGTGCAGCTACGAGTACAAGGGCGAGGTCGTGGGCGTGTTTAGCGAGAAGTCGCTGTATCGCCGCAGCATGGACCTGCTCGACCAGACCGTGGCCGACCAGCTCTTTGACCCCGAGCGCCCGATCCTGACCAAGGCTCACGACGTGCCGCCTTCGCGCTATGCGACCGGCAGCCACGCTTGCAACTCGATCATCTCGGCCGGCTGCATCATCAAGGGCACCGTGCGCAACTCGATCCTGTCGCGCGGCGTCGTGGTCGAGGAAGGCGCCTCGGTGACCAACTCGATCATCAACCAGAGCTGCATCATCAAGAGCGGCGCCCGCGTAGAGAACGCCATCCTGGACAAGAACAACGTGGTTCCCACCAACACCGAGCTTCGCGGCACGCCCGAGAACATCCTGGTGCTGGGCAAGGCTCCGTTAACTTCCGATACCACGATCGTACGTTAACGTTGGCACCGCAACATCGCTCGTAACATGCAGAATAGCCGCCCGGTTAGCGCCAGGCGGCTATTCTCGAATAACAACATGGGAGACAATATGGCTGATTCCAGCAAAAAGATGCAGATCGTGTTTGCCTCGGCCGAGTGCGCACCGTTTGTGAAGACCGGTGGCCTGGGCGACGTGGCGGGCTCGCTGCCTGCGGCGCTTGTGCGCGCCGGTGCCGAAGTCATCGTGCTGGTGCCCAAGTACGCCACCATCAAGGACGAGTACAAGGCGCAGATGGAGCACTTCTCCGACTTTTACGTTAGTCTGGGTTGGCGCACTGAGTACTGCGGGCTGGAGAAGCTCGAGCACGACGGCGTCACCTATATGTTCATCGACAACGAGCGCTACTTTGCGCGCGACTATCCGTACGGCTTCTTTGACGACGGCGAGCGTTTTGCGTTCTTCTCCAAGGCCATCACCGAGAGCCTGCAGCACCTGCCGGCCGGCTTTGAGTGCGACATCCTGCACTGCAACGACTGGCAGACGGCGATGGCGCCCGTGTTTTTGCGCGAGTTCTACCAGGGCCTGCCGCTGTACGATCGCGTCAAGACCGTCTTCTCGATCCACAACGTGGCTTTCCAGGGCCAGTTTAGCGACACCGTGATGGAGGACATACTTGGTGTGGCGCACATTCCGGCGGCCGCCTCGCAGCTGCGTTGCGACGCCTGCAGCATCAACTACATGCTGGGCGCCCTGCGCTATGCCGACGCCATCACCACGGTGAGCCCCACCTATGCCAACGAGATCCAGACGCCCGAGTTTGGCGAGGGCCTGGACGGCGTACTGCGCGAGCGTTCCTACGCGCTGCAGGGCATTTTGAACGGCATTGACGTTGCGGGCTTTGACCCGGCAACAGACAAGCGAATTGCCGCCAACTATACCGTGGAGGACCGTTCCGGCAAGGCCGTGTGCAAGGCCAAGCTGCAGGAGGAACTGGGCCTCGAGGTTCGCGACGACCGTCCGCTCATGGTGATGGTCACGCGCCTGACGCGCCAGAAGGGCATGGATCTGGTCATGTACGCGCTCGACCGCATCCTGTCCGGCGGCGTGCAGGTGGCGGTGCTGGGCACCGGCGACCGCGACTACGAGGACGGCCTGCGCTACTTCCAGGACAAGTACCCCGGCACCATGGCCGCACGCATCGAGTTCGATCCTGCGCTGTCACAGCGTATGTATGCCGCCGCCGACATGTTCCTGATGCCTTCGAAGTTTGAGCCCTGCGGCCTGTCGCAGATCATCGCCATGCGCTACGGCACCCTGCCCATCGTGCGCGAGACCGGTGGCCTCAAGGACACCGTGCAGCCGTACAACGAGTTTACCGGCGAGGGCACGGGCTTCTCGTTTAGCAACTTTAACGGCGACGAGATGGGCGACGCGGTCTTCCGCGCGGCGCGCCTGTTCTGGGATAACCGCGACGCCTGGAACCAGCTAGTCACGCAGGCCATGAGCCAGGACTTTAGCTGGACGCGCTCGGCCGACAAGTATCTGGACCTGTACTTCTTTATGCATCCAGAGATTGAGAGGCCGGCGTCGGTTGTCGACGAGCCTGAGGCTGTTGCTGAGCCGGTGGTCGCTGAGGAGCCCAAGGCCGAGGAGAAGCCGGTTGAGGCTGAGCCCGCAAAGGCCGAGCCTGAGGTGAAGGCTGAGGTTGCTCCCGAGGCAGAGGCCGAGGTCAAGCCCGCTGCAAAGCCCGCAGTTAAAAAGACCACGACCCGCAAGACGACCGCTAAGAAGGTTACGACGACCAAGGCTGCCGCGACTAAAACAACGGCTACCAAGGCAACGACCACGCGCAAGCGCACGACCGCCGCTGCCAAGAAGGCCGCAGAAGCTGAGGCTGCTCCCGAGGTAAAGGACGAGGTCGCTGAGACCAAGCCGGTCGCCAAGACTCCGGCAAAGACCGCTGCCAAGAAGACGACCACGACCGCCAAGAAGGCAACGGCAGCCAAGAAGACCACGGCAACGAAGTCGACGACTACGAAGGCCGCCACGACCAAGGCAACCGCAAAGCCGGCCGCCAAAGTCGAGGATACGTCCGCAGAGTCCAAGGCCGAGGCAACCGTCGAGGCCAAGCCGGCAGCCAAGACCACTACGCGCAAGCGCGCAACGACGATCAAGAAGACCACGACCAAGACAGCCGCTCCCAAGGTAGAGGCTAAAGCCGAGGACAAGCCCGCAGTAAAGGCCAAGCCGGCACCGAAGGCCGCTGAGGACAAGGCCGCACCGAAGGCTACGGTCAAGCCCGAGCCCGCCAAGGAGACTCCGGTCTCCCCCGCCGCTCCGGCAAAGGAAAAAGCCCCGTCCAAGAAGACATCCGTCCGCAAGGCAACGGCCACCCGTAAGCGCCGCTAATACGGACGATTAAAACTTAATCCTCAACGCAAAAGAGGGCGCCCCAACCAGGCGCCCTCTTTTGCGTTGAACTTCTGTATTAAAAAGAGGGCCGGTTTACTACGACAAAATGGCTCTGGCCGATCACGGCCAGTAATCTACGAAATTGGCAACGCTTCTACCTGCGGTTTTAAAATCACCAAAATGACTGTGGTTGAGATCATTCAATTTATCGTAGTAAACCGAGGTACTTTTGGTTAGCTACAAATAGGATCGGTATAGGCGTTTTTGAATATCGCGATAATTTATGTGGTAAAACGATTTTCTAGCACAACCGTTCGCCGATAGTAAACGGATGTTGTTTATACAGCCTGCGTACAACAGATATACTTACATTCTGTGCGTAAAGCCCGTGGCCAGCAGGCCATGATTCTATTGAACTGGACCGTACTATGAGATTGATACACAACAGCCGTCTGCCGCAGTTTCGCACTCCGTTTGGCGCTGTGACCACAGGAACCACCCTTTCGCTCTCCGTGATTCTGGAGGATGCCGATCCCGCGCAGGCAACGCTTACGCTGCGCACCTGGGTCGATGAGATCGGTGAGTCTCGGTATCCCATGACGCACGAGGGCGACGGCATATTTACCGTAGAGCTTGAGTGCACCGAACCCTGTCTTATCTGGTACAGCTTTATCTGCAATATCGAGGGCCAGCCCGAGGTTCGTCTGGGCGCACCGCAGGGCCGCACCGGCGGCGAGGGAGTAACCTACGACTACGCTGAGGTGCCGTCATTCCAGGTCACCGTCTACAAACACCGTGAGAACCGTCCTACCTGGTACGAGCGCGGTATGGTCTACCAGATCTTCCCCGATCGCTATGCCCGCGACGAGCACTGGCGCGAGCGCACGCTGGCCGAGGTCGAAAAACCGCGTAAGGGCATTCAGCGCCGCATGGTCGAGGACTGGAACGAGCCGCCTGTGTACGAGCGCGCCGAGGACGGCTCCATCAAGACCTGGGACTTCTACGGCGGATCGCTCAAGGGTATCCAGAATGACCTGCCACGCATCGCCGAGCTGGGCTTTACAGCTATCTACCTCAACCCCATTTTTGAAGCCGCGAGCAACCACCGCTACGACACCGCCGATTACACCAAGATTGATCCGATTCTGGGCACTGAGCAGGACTTTACTGAGCTCTGCGAGGCGGCCGAGAAGCTGGGCATCTCCATCATTCTGGACGGTGTGTTCAACCACACGGGCGATGATTCGATCTACTTCAACCGCTACGGCAACTACCCCGGCGTGGGCGCGTGGCAGAGCGAGGATTCGCCGTGGCGCGATGCGTTTTATTTCCACGAGGACGGCTCGTACGACTGCTGGTGGGGCGTGGGCAATATGCCCGCTATCAATGAGAGCTCCGAACTGGTACGCGAGCGGCTCCTGGGCAAGGACGGCGTCATTCGTAAATGGCTGCGCGCCGGCGCTCACGGCTGGCGCCTGGATGTGGCCGACGAGCTTTCCGATGACTTCCTGGCCGAAATCAAGAAGGCAGTACTCGCCGAAAAGCCCGATGCTCTGTTGCTCGGCGAAGTCTGGGAAGACGCCTCCAACAAGATCAGCTATGGCCACCTGCGTCGTTACCTGCAGGGCTCCGAGCTCGACTCGGCCATGGATTACCCCTTCCGCGACATGGTCATCGGCTTTTTGATGGGCTACAAAAACGCCTACCAAGCAGCTGAGGATATCGAGACCCTACGCGAGAACTATCCGCGTGAGGCCCTGTCTTGCGCACTTAATCTGCTTTCGAGCCACGACCGTC
>URLR01000061.1 GCA_900548815.1 uncultured Collinsella sp. | reverse complement strand
AAGACCTTCACCGTGCGCACCGGCGACCTCATCGCCGCGCTCGGCGGGGCCGACGTCTTCACCGCGGGCGCCCGCGTGGTCGCCGTGTACAACGCGCCGCTCAACAGCGTGTGCAACCACGGCATCGCGAAGGGCAACCCCAACGAGGTCTACCTGCGCTACCCGCGCTCTCCCTTTGCCGATCAGTCCGGCGACGCCGGCTTCACCCACACGCCGAGCGACGACGCGTGCGCCTACACCTGGGATCTCGCGCTCACCAAGCGCGGCAGCGACGGCGACAAGCCGCTTGCCGGGGCGGTCCTGAGTATCGCCGATGACCGCGGTCGCACACTGGCGGCCGACGGCACGTGGGATGCGGAGGGCAAGGCCGCCGTCACCACGGGCGAGGACGGCCGCGTGACCGTCTCGGGCGTGGACTCGGGCAAGCTGGAGGTCCGCGAGCTCAAGGCGCCCAAGGGCTACACCGCCTTTGAGGGCACGCGCTCCGTGACGGTCAAGGCCGAGGGCCTGGACGTCGACCAGGTGGCCGCCGCCAAGCCCAAGCTCACCATCACGGCCGAGTCGCCCCTGCGCGCCGATAGCGCGGACGGGTCGACGGGCAGCCTGGAGGCGTCGCTCATCAACACGCCCACCGGCACACCCCCTAGCATTACCACCGGAGGCTTTATGCCCTCGACTGGCGATATGGCAATGTACGCCGCGGCCGCCGCAGCGGTCGCCGGAGCCGCGCTCATCGTGGTCGCGCTCCTGGTCAAGCGGGGAGGTGGCAGCCATAAAGAGTAGCTGGCAGCCCCACAGAGAGCGGGGCGAGACGTAGCGAAGTAGATGCTAAGACACAGACAGATGATGACCGATCGAATGAGAACCAACCGGAAAATGGAGGAAAAGAAGATGAGCATGAGCAAGAACATCGCACGCCTGGCAGTAACCGCCGGCCTCACAGCAGCGCTGAGCTTCGGCGGCGTAATGGCCCCGGTCACGATGGCGTTTGCTGATGGTGCGGCGGGTTCGACCGTAACTTTCAATGACCCTACTTATCAAGAGACTACGACCTATAAGGGCATCCAGATCTTTACGGCTAACGTGAACGGCTCTACTGTCACCAATATTCAGTGGGCCGGATCTTCCCAGGCTGAGAAGGATGCAATTCGGGACGCTGTGGTCAGTGCAATTGATGAAGCCGTGAAGGCAGAAGATGCCAACAATAGCTACAGCAACCAAAATGCACAGGATGCTGCCGAATGGTTGAATGACCATGCTGGAACGACTGCAACTACAAAGGTTGCGAACGGTCACGTTTTGAATGTGATTGCGAAAAAACTGAATGCTAAGTCTCTTTCTGGCGCTTGGAAAACGACCAGCAAGGACGATAAAGCCCTTTCTGGTCTCACCGCCGGTTACTGGCTCTTCCTGACCAATAGCGTGGCAGAAGGCTCGGATACCAGCTCGAAAGATGTTTTCACTTCGCCCGTATATGCGGTCGTTGATGGCAAGACCAAGAAAGTGGTGACTCCCAAAAAGAGCGTACCCACCGTCGATAAGAAAATCTTGAGTGCCAAGGGCGATAAAGAGCTCGATGCTAGTGACTCCCATGTTGGACAGGACGTAACGTACAACCTTTACGGCACTATCGCTGACAACTACGACACGTACGGCACGTACTTCTATCAGTTCTCCGATCAACTTTCCAAGGGCCTGACACTGCAGAATGGGGCTAAGGTCTATCTCTATGCGAACGAGGCGGCGGCGAAGGCCGATCCGACTCATCAGAACAATACGGGAAAAGATATTACTGACATATTTATCCCGGCTTCTGGATCCGCGGATGCCAACGGCAACGTTACGGCAACTTGGACTTGTGGCAACCTTAAGCAGGTAGCGGACGTTACTTCGGGATCCTGCATCGTGCTCTCCTATAAGGCAAAGATTAACAGCGAGGCTGCCATTGGAAGTAACGCTGGCAACACCAACACCGCTACTCTTACATACTCAAACAACCCTATGACCACCGACACCGGCACGACGGTGCCCGATGAGGTCAAGACCTACACCTATGGTCTCAAGCTTAATAAGGTTGACCTTGGCACCGAGGAGCTGCTTAAGGATTCGAATATTAAATTTACTATCAGGGTGAAGTCAGCGGCGGATTCCAACTTGGTGGGGAAATACGTTCAGTCCGATGGAGCCCTCGTAGGCGCTGAGTGCAAGCTTTCCGTCACCAACGGTGCTATTACTATCAAGGGCCTTGGTGCGGGAACCTATACGGTTGTGGAGACGGACGCTCCCGCTAATTACGATAAAGTGCAGCCCTTCGATTTCACGATTACGCCAAACAGGGACAGCGAGGCTTCAGGCGAAAGCCCAGTTGGAGCCAAGTATGAGATTGATACCGGGCAGGGAGACCAGGTCATCATCGGCACTCCAAATGACGTGAAGGATGACAACAAGCTTGAGGCCGCAGACGGCACAACCACAAACGACGACGGCACCTTCAACATCACCGTTGGCGATACCAAGCATGTCGGCCTCCCGCTGACCGGTCTTAACGGCGTGACCTTCACCTGGATTGCTGGTGGTGCGGTGCTGTGCATCGGCGTGGCGCACCTCATCCGCAGCCGTAAACAGGCCGAGGAGTCCGAGCAGGAGTAACACTCACTCACCCATCCCTTTGGCAGGTGGGATGTGATGACCATGAGACTTGCGGACACTTTTCTCGTCCATCCACGTTCTTGCTTTGCCATTCTCTTTTCGGGGCAGACTCCGCACTGGAGTTTGCCCCGTTCTTTTTGGATAACACAGGCAGCCTCCACCGTCCGATGCGGACTCATCCGTCATCGCGTTTCTTGACTCGTATGAAGTTCGGTTTAAGGTCCGTAGGCGCACGCGCAGTGCGGACGGTGGAAGGCATTTGCGCCGCAACAAGCGCAAATAAGAATGCCCGGGGGTCGGATTCCGGGCATTTAACAAAAGCTGAAAACTAGGCCGCCCGCGCTCCCAAACATTTACGCGGGGTGCGTCGTTTTCTATTGATATTGTATCCCGAATCGCCCCGCCGATCTGGGATATTCTGAAAACTCAAATATAGGCTTAGGCACGAACGGAATCTCATTAATTCCGAAAATTATGTATAATTCCAATATAAACTGGAATCAAACGAAAACGATGGAAATGAACGAAGCGCTAATCTACTTACAAGAAGCACTAGGCCTCTCCGCCAAGGCCAAAATTTGGCCTGGATCCGCACGCTTGCCGCTGCATCTGCGGGCGATTGAGGTCCGCGCTGTTGACGCAAACGGTTTTTCGTTTTTGCTTGCAAGTTTGCCTACTGGCGTCGGGCTTCCCGAGGCTAAGAGAGTCTATAGTCAGCTATCCTTGCGCGCGGAGACTCCTGTTGTCGTTTCGTTTCCTGATGCCGATGCACGTCAGCGCAAAGCATTAGTTGCACAAGGGATTCCCTTTGTCTGCCCAGGTAGACAGGCTTTTCTTCCATTTATGGGCACAGCCTGCACGGAGAGGGGCGGTGCCCGGTTTCGCAATCGCGCGACCAAGATGTCACCCAACGCACAGGCTGCCGCAATCTGGGGAGTAGCCCAGGAGCCATATCGTCCCTATGACCTTTGTCGTGCGCTTGGGATTTCGGCAAGCCGCGCGAGTGAGGCCATAACCGAGCTTGTTGACAGGGGGCTCGCGAGGCGCGAGCGTCGCGAGCGACGTGTCGTCGTGTTCCCTGTTGCTGTTGATCTTTTGCTCAGTGAGCACATGGCAGAGCTCTCCTCGCCTGTCTCGAAGGTCTTTTTTGCAAGGAAGACGCCGCAGATCGACTGTCTTGTTGACGCCGGGGAGACGGCGCTCGCCGCGCGTTCGATGCTCGCTGCGCCGGGCATGGAACAAAAGGCCGTCTTAAGAAGTGCATGGCGTCAACTGAGCGACCTCGAAGTCGCAGACGGGGAGTTGCCGGATAACGAGACGGCGATGATCCAAGTGTGGCGCTATGCGCCCGTGTTTGCCGACTCCTCCCGTGTCGACAACATTTCGCTTGCGCTATCTTTGGCGGCAATTGACGATGAGCGAATTCAGCTCGAAGTCGATCGAATGTTTGAAAGGGAATATCCATGGCAAGAAGCGCTGTAGAAGGCCTCCAAGAATTCGAACCGTAGGCGGCGTTTCGGTCCTAGCTGCGTTGTCCGGCGCGGAAGCTCGCTAATCGGCTATTATTTGTTTAGACAACTTGAGTTGTAGAGGAGTGACTGGCGATGGTGCAGGGCGCCAAACATATGAAGAGCAATAACGCCGCGGACAACGGCGGCTCAAGCCCTCAGCCCAAACCTCAACCAAAGCCCAAGCGCCGTCGAAAGCGACTGCCGCGCTGGGCCGATCGGCTCATCACCATCGTCATCATCCTTATTGGCGTGGGCCTTATGACCTGGCCGTGGATTTTGGACCGGCTCGAGGCCTCGGGCGTGTTCAACCAGATCAGCACCGTGTCCAGCACCGTGGACGCGCTGTCTGCCGAGGAGCGCGAGCGCATCCTGCTCCAGGCGCGTTCCTTTAACGAGCAGCTGGCGGGCGAGGCCACCGAGCTCCCCGCCGACCAGATCGAGCCCTATGCCCAGCAGCTCATCTTTGACCGCGACCCCATGATGAGCTGGGTCGAGATCCCCTCCATCGACGTGAGCATGCCCATCTACCACGGCACGAGCGAGGAGGTCCTTATGGCGGGCGTCGGCCACCTGGAGGGCACGAGCCTGCCGGTGGGCGGCACCTCGACGCATTGCGTGCTCACCGCGCACTCGGGCATGCGCAACCTGAGCATGTTCGACGACATTCACTCGCTGGAGCCCGGCGACCTGGTGCTGCTGCACACCATGAACAAGACGCTCGCCTACAAGATGGTGGACTCCGAGGTGGTGCTGCCCGAGGAGATGGAGTCGCTGACCATCGAGCCCGGTGCCGACAAGGTGACGCTCGTCACCTGCACGCCCTACGGCGTGAACGACCATCGCCTGCTGGTGCATTGCGTACGCACCAAGTACAACAAGAAAGACGTCGACAAGCAAAAGTCGCTGGCCGGCCGCCACTGGGGCAAGCGTGAGTTTGCCGTGCTTATCGTGGTCGTAGCCATTGTGCTGTTGCTGCTGGACATCGTGATCCATGCGGTCCGCAAGCGCCGCAAGGCCAAGGCCTCGGCATAAGACATCGTTCGGAACCACCACAATGGGGACAGGCACCTTTGTGGTGGTTGGGGCTTCCAAACCATCACAACATTCGATGAAAATCTCGATTTTGGCGAAAAACGTCGAATGTTGTGATGGTTTTCGTTGTAGGCGAGACGGTTTTCGCTATGGACGGTGCGATTTCGCTGCAGAACCGCCAGCCCGCCGCCTGCCAGCCCGCCGCCCTCGTTACGTTTTCGCTGCATTTGGGTAAAGCGCCTGCTCCAAGCCGGCGTTGCCCTGTATACTAGAGCGGTTTAACTGTTATGCGGAAGGGAGCGCCTATGGCACTCAGCGAGAAAGACGTGCGCGGCATCGCCGAGTACGCAAAGATCGCACTGACCGATGACGAGCTCACCCAGATGACGTCCTACATGAACGACGCCGTCCAGATGCTCGAGCCCGTCTTGCAATATGACTTGCCCGACGTGGAACCCACGTTCCATCCCATCGGAAGCCTGTCCAACGTGATGGGCGATGACCTACGCGAGCCCGAGCGCGACCTGTCGCTCGACGTCGCGCTCGAAAACGCCGGCAGCGCGCGCGACCGCTACTTCCGCGTGCCGTCCATTTTGGGAGAGGGGGAGAGCGAGTAATGGCGCAGAGCTTCGATTCCCTTACCGCCGCCCAGATCGCCGCGGGCGTTGCCGCCGGCGACTTTACCGCCACCGAGGTGGCCCAGGCCTCCCTTGCCGCCATCGAGGCGCGCGAGGGCGGGGTCCAGGCATTCCTGCAGGTAGCGCCCGAGCTTGCGCTCGAGGCCGCTGCTCGCGTGGATGCTGACCGTGCCGCAGGCAAGCCGCTGCCCCCGCTCGCGGGCGTGCCGCTGGCCATCAAGGACAACATGAACCTCGTGGGCACGCGCGCCACCTGTGCTTCCCGCATGCTCGAGGACTACCAGAGCGTCTACACCGCTACCTGCGTCCAGCGCATGCTCGATGCCGGCTGCCTGCCCATGGGCAAGGCCAACATGGACGAGTTCGCCTTTGGCAGCTCTACCGAGAGCTCGGCGTTCCATCGCACCAACAACCCCTGGGATACCGAGCGCGTGCCCGGCGGCTCTTCGGGCGGCTCCGCTGCCGCCGTCGCCGCGGGCGAGGTTGCGCTCTCGCTGGGTTCGGACACCGGCGGCTCCATTCGCCAGCCGGCGTCGCTGTGCGGCGTGGTGGGCTTTAAGCCCACGTATGGCGCCGTGAGCCGTTACGGCGTGGTTGCCTTTGGCTCGTCGCTCGACCAGGTTGGCCCCTTTGGCCGCACGGTCGAGGATGTCGCGCTGGCCATGAACGCGCTTACCGGCGCGGGCCACGATCCGTACGATTGCACCAGCCAGGACTGCGCCGTCGACTTTACCGAGCACCTCAACGACAGCATCGAGGGCAAGCGCGTAGGCATCATCCCTGCGTTTATGGAGGCCGAGGGCCTGACGCCCGAGGTCAAGGCCGCTGTTCAGCGCGCCGCCCAGGAGCTGCAGAACCAGGGTGCCGAGCTGGTCGAGGTCGACCTGCCGCACCTGGACGCCGCCATCGCCGCATACTACGTCATCGGCCCGGCCGAGGCGTTCTCCAATCTGGCCCGCTTCGACGGCATTCGCTACGGCTATCAGGAGGAGGGCTGTGCCAACCTGTCCGACCAGAGCTCGCTTTCGCGTGCCCACGGCTTTGGCGCCGAGGCCAAGCGCCGTCAGATGCTCGGTGCCTACCTGCTGAGCTCGGGCGTGTACGACAAGTATTACTACGCTGCGCAAAAGGCCCGCACACTCATCACGCAGGACTACGACGCCGCGTATGCCAAGGTGGACACCATCCTCATGCCCGCCTCGCCGCGCACGGCCTTTAAGTTTGGCGAGATCAGCGACCCCACACAGATGTACCTTTCGGACCTGTACACCATCTCGCTCAACATTTGCGGCAACGGTGGTATCTCGGTGCCGCTGGGCCTGGGCGAGGATACTCAGCTGCCCGTTTCTGCCCAGCTGGTGGGCCCGGCGTTTAAGGACCGTCAGCTGCTCACGTTTGCCCGCGCCCTGGAGCGCGGCTTTGCCGATGCCGCCACGGGTGCGCCCGCGCTTTCCGTCGCGCCCGATTTTGCCGGGAAGGGAGGCGAGCTGTAATGAAGGAGCTTTCCGAGGTCCTACAGGATTGGGAGGCCGTGATCGGCCTGGAGATCCATACCGAGCTCACCGCACTCGATACCAAGATGTTCTGCAACTGCAGGCTCAGCCACGATGACGAGCCCAACGCCAACGTGTGCCCGGTGTGCCTGGGCCTGCCCGGCGCCCTGCCGGTGCCCAACAAGCGCGCCATCGAGAGCATCGTCAAGGCCGGCCTCGCCACCAACTGCGAGATCCAGCGCCACTCGATGTTCTACCGCAAGCACTACTTTTATCCCGATATGGCCAAGAACTTCCAGACCACGCAGGGTCCGGTCGCCTTTGCCATGTACGGTCACCTGGACCTGGACGTGACCGGTCGCGGTGCCGCCGAGCGCCCCGACTGCGCGTTTGGCGAGGCCGAGGCCCAGAGCCTGGCGAGCGCCTCGGCCAACGCCGAGGGCCTGTCCACGTCCATGACGTCGACCATGCGCGAAGGCAACCAGCGCGCCGGCCACCTGGCCAGCTACGATGCTTCCAACCTGCAGATGCCCGAGCGCCGCGAGGACGGTTCCTACACGGTGCCCATTCGCATCCTGCGCATCCACATGGAGGAGGACGCTGCCAAGATGGTGCACGTGGGCGGTGCCGAGGGCCGCATTACCGCCGCGGCCGAGTCGCTCGTCGACTACAACCGCTGCGGCACGCCGCTGATTGAGCTTGTCACCGAGCCCGACCTGCGCACGCCCGAGGAGGCGCGCCTGTTTATGGAGAAGCTCCGCCGCATCTTTGTGACGCTGGGCATTTCGGACTGCTCCATGGAGAAGGGTTCCATGCGCTGCGACGGCAACGTGTCGCTGCGCCGCCGCGGCGAGACCAAGCTGGGCACCAAGACCGAGCTCAAGAACCTCAACTCGTTTAAGAGCCTGCACGATGGCCTTGCCTACGAGATCTGCCGTCAGGCCGAGGTGCTCGAGGAGGGCGGCATTATCTACCAGGAGACCCGTCACTGGGAGCCCAGCCGCAAACGCACCGTAGTCATGCGTGTGAAGGAGACGGCCGACGACTATCGTCTGTTCCCCGATCCCGACCTGGCGCCGTTTGACCTGGACGACGAATTCATCGACCGCTGCCGTGGCGAGATTCCCGAGCTGCCCGATGCCAAGCGCGCCCGTTTTGAGGCCGACTTTGGCATTAAGGCGGCCGATGCCGAGCAAATCGCTGGCGACCCCGAGTTTGCCGAGTTCTTTGAGGCTGCCGCTGCCGGTATGGCTGGCAAGGAGGCCCAGACGGTCGCAAACCTGCTGGTGAACGAGATGATCGCCTACCTTAAGGGCGCGGGCGTGTCGCTGGCCGAGTCCGGCATCGCGCCGGCTCAGGTTGCGGCGCTTGCCAAGCTGCTCGCGACCGATGCCATCAGCTCCAACCAGGCGCACGAGGTCTTTGAGGCCATGGCCCAGACCGGTGACGACCCCAACAAGATCGTCGACGAGCGCGGTATGCGTCAGGTGAGCGATGCCGGCGCGCTGCAGCCGATCGTGGACGAGGTGCTGGCAAACTGCGCCGATCAGGCACAGCAGTATCGTGACGGCAACCAGAAGGTCATCGGCTTTTTGGTGGGCCAGTGCATGAAGGCGAGCCGCGGCAAGGGCAACCCGAAGCTCTTCAACGAGTTGCTGAGAACGTCGCTCTCGTAGCTGCGAGGCCGGGGAAGCCCCGAGTCGCCGGGGTATTTCCTCCAAATTTCAAACAGTCCTATGCAAGACGAAGGCCACATTTAGTGGCCTTCTTTGCATGCGGAACTCATTTGGAGCAAACACCCCGGCGACTCGGGGCTTCCCCGGCCAGACGATTCGGCCGTTCGGGTCAGGTGGGCTGAATGGAATAGAGTGAATGGGCGCGCTGTGGGCGCGCCCATTTTTTAGAGGAACTCATTGAGAGGCAAGGCCCTGCGCCCGGTCCCTCGGTTCCGTGACGACTCGGCCGTTCGGGTCAGGTGGGGCTGAATGGAATTTGGTGAATGAGGGCGCCGTTGGCGCCCTCATTCTTTATATATGTTGGGAGCGCCAGGTGGTGGGGGTGGTGCCGGTGTGTTGCTTGAAGGCTTGGGCGAAGGCGGCCTGTTGAGGGTAGCCTAGACGCTCTGCCACCTGCGCTATTGTGAGCGCGCTATCGGCCAAAAGGTCCTTTGCTCGCTCCATACGGCGTCTGCGAATGTAGGTGCCCAGGGACTCGCCAGTTTGGGCCTTAAAGGTGGCGCATAGTTTGGAGCGGCTTGTGTAGAGCCTCTCGGCCACCTCGTTGATACCCACACGTCTGCCTTTGTCGAGCGCGCGCTCAATCATTGCCGTTGCTTCTTCGGCAATGGTTATGCTGACGCGTGTGTCTGCCGCCTGCCGCGCCTGCTTGTGGGCCGCGCGCGAACAGGCGAGCTCCGCGACCATGGTCTCCACGATGCCCTGCATATAGACGTGTCCGCCTACGGTGTGAGCGCGGTCCTCGTTAATCCGGCGCAGCGTGTGACAGATGGCAGACGTCGCTTCCTCGTGCCATGGCTCGGCAAACGCCTCAAAGATTCCCGCGAACTCGGTGGGATAGCGGTGCTCCAGTTCGTCAAAATATCCAGGCAAAAAGAGCACCGAGCGCGAGTGATAGAGCTCCCCCGCAAACAGCGGGCTTAATTCCTCGCCACAGTTATCTTGGATAAAGCTGCAAACGGCATTGTTTGGCCACGGTCCATGCAATGGTTTGAGGTTCGCGGGCGTTATGCCAGCCTCGGGCATGCATGTAAGTGTGGGCGCGCTGACCTCGCTCACGCAGGCATATGGCTCGGGTGTGTATTCGGCCAGGTACATATCGTGCGTCGGGGTGATGAAATGCTCCATGACGATGCAGGCAGGGGAGAGGGGCATGATCCATGCGCGTCCGTGCGCCCGATCGTTTGCCACCTCGCCGGTAAAGACAGCGCCCTTGCCGGAAAGCTCCAGGCCAAACTGCTCAAACTGTGGTGCGTAGAGCTCGGTTATGTCGGTCGCTGCCCGCCGTATTTGCAAAAGCGTCCCTTTCCTTTGCAGAAACGTCCACGCCTGGCTTGATTGTGAGCCATGGCTAACACATCAATGATAAGTTCATTACGGTTAACTCTCAAGCCGTTAGAAAGGAATCTCATGGCAAAGGGATCAAAAAGGGAAGGTGGAGGCATCGGCGAGTTGCTCGCGTATGCCGGTGACCGTAAATTCCTAACGTATTTGGGCATGGCGCTCTCGGCGCTCTCGCAGCTGCTGAGCTTTGGCCCGTACGTGTGCATTTGGCTTGTCGCTCGCGACCTGATCGCCGTGGCACCTAACTGGAGCGAAGCCTGCGACATCGCGATGTATGGCTGGTGGGCCGTGGGGTTTGCGCTGGCAAGCATCGTAACTTATTTCGTGGGGCTCATGTGCACGCATCTGTCCGCGTTTCGCTGCGCGTCCAATATCCGTAAGGCTACGAGCGAGCACCTGCTTAAGTTGCCGCTCGGCTACTTCGACACGCATGCCACCGGCTGTCTCTTATACACATCTGACGCTGCCGACGATAAGGC
>URLR01000060.1 GCA_900548815.1 uncultured Collinsella sp. | reverse complement strand
GGAAAAGAGCCGCCCTTTCGGACGACTCAAACTGTAATGGGGCTTTTTTAGCTACTACCTACCGTTCGCCGAACATCGCGATTTATAGCTCCCAGTACGTTTTTTCTACTCTGGCTCGGGTAACGTAATTGTTATCTGTCGAGGAGGGGATGCGTATGACTCGGACTGCGCGAGAAATCTCTGTATATGGCTTTTACCATGTCGTACAAAAGGGATGTGCCGACCAACTCATATTTGAGGATGACGAAGATCGGCTCTATCTGATTCGGCTGATTGCTTCGAAATGCCAGAAGTTTAAAGTGGATGTCATCGCGTGGTGCCTTATGGATAACCATATTCATCTTCTGCTTGATGACGAGCATGTTCATCTGAGCGATTGCATGCATTCGATTACGACGGCGTATGCTATGTATTTCAACTCAAAGACAGGCAGGAAGGGGCCTGTTTTCCAGGATCGATTTAAGAGCGTGCCGATCCTCGATGATGATCAGCTACTCAACTGCGTGAGATACATTCACGACAATCCCGCGAAGGCGAGGATTGGGACCGCTTCGCTGTATCGATGGAGTAGCTTTCGCGAGTATATGGGATATCCGGGTATCTGCAAAACGGATTGCGTTCTCGGGTTACTCGGTGACTCTCAGAGATTTTTTGCATTTAGCACCTCGGGAGAGCCCAATGGCTATTGCTTCCGTTATGGCGCTCATGTGAGTGATACTGACGCGCTTGAGTTTGCGCAGGCGTTGCTCAAACCTTACGAGCCTCACCATCTCAAAGCTCTACCCAAGGGCGTGCGTGATGACTGTATCCGTAAGCTCAAAAGCGAGGGCTTTTCAATTAAGCAGATCGTGCGCCTCACGGGCATCGGTCACTGCACGATTCAAAAAGTCAAAGTTGAAAAGTAGCTCATTTCAGGCGGGATAATTTTGCTACGGCCGTCAAACCGGGCGTCCGGGGTAGTCAATTTGGGACGTGTCTCTATAGTTTTGTCAACCGCGTGCTTCGCGCCATTTCGGCATGACGCATCCGGGCGTCTGGCGCCCCCGCTTCCTCTTCGGTTGATTCCGCCGCCCGCTAGGCCGCGTACGGGACGGCGTCGCGCATGATCGCGTAGATGACCTTGAGCCTCTTCCTCGCGACCGCCTTCAGCGCCTTGCTGTGCCTCATCCCCCTCGCCCTGCACTCCCCGTAGTACCTCCCGAACCTGTTGTCCGTGCCGATGAGGGAGTTGCAGCTGAATATGAGCAGGTTCTTGAGCTGCCTGTTCCCGCCGCGCTGCGGCGACGTCGACCTGATGCTGCTCCCGGAGCGCCTGTCTGACGGCGCCACGCCGCAATAGCTCGCGAGCTCGTCGTGCCCCCTGAACGCGGATATGTCGATCGACGTCACCAGCGCCGCGGCGGTCTTGGGGCCGATCCCGGGCACCGTGAGGAGGCACTCGTAGACCTCGTCGCCCGCCAGCGAGTCGGCCACGAGCGAGTCGAGCTCCTCGATGTCGGCGTCGAGGGAGGCTATCTCCCGGGCGAGCATCCGGACCGCGACGTCCTCGCCGGCCGGGAGCCGCCTTCCCGAGCGCGACGAGGCCAGCAGCGCCTCCCAGAGCCTCCTGGCCCCCGCCGCGGGGGCGCCCGCGCGTCTGGCGGCGTTCGAGAACCTGCGCCAGCCGGCGGCCGAGCACCCGGCGGCCCCGCCGAACTCGGCCAGCATTGACATCTGCCAGCGGCTCGACGGGTCAACCGCGCCCTCGAGCGCGGGATCGGCCTCGAGCAGGGTCGCGCGCAGCCTGTTCTTCGCGCGGGTCCTGGCGGACGACGCGAACTCGCGCTGTGAAGATAGGATCCGCAGCGAGGCGGTCCCCTCGGGCTCCTCGGGCGCCGGCCTGAGGGCGCGGGGCACGCCGAGCGCGGTGCGCGCGATCACCTCGGCGTCGATGGCGTCGGTCTTCGCGGTGCCGGGGAACATCCCGCGGGCCTGCTTCTCGGCATATCCGGGCAGGTAGGCGCAGGGGTTGCCGTGCGCATGGGCGCGCGCGAGGACCAGCGCGCCGATGTTTCGCTTCTGGTCGACGACGACCAGCGCGCCGGAGCCGGCCCGCTCGAGCAGCCGGTCGATGTCGTCGGGCCTGTTGGCCAGCTCGGCCCTGAAGGCGACGTCCCCTCCCGCATCGAGCGCGCACGCGCTGTGCGAGCTCTTCCCGACGTCGATCCCCAGGTACGCCACGGGCCTCTCTGCTGCAGACATGGTGTATCCTCTCCCTTGAGCCGGCCGTTAGCCGCGGAAGCGACACCCACATTACCCGGCCGTGGCCCGGTCCGGGCCCGGCACATCTCTATCAGTCGTTCCCCGCGGCCCCTCCCGCCCCGGCGGCAACACGTCCCGGGCCCTCTACGGGGCAGGGGCTGACGGCCGTCCGGGGCGGTCGGCCAGCGACCACCGGTACGGCTCAATCGTATAACCGTGCAACGGAAAAGAGCCGCCCTTTCGGACGACTCAAACTGTAATGGGGCTTTTTTAGCTACCCTTTGGCTGACGGTGAATGATTGTGGGCCGGGATGAAGCTCAACCGATATATAGGGGTAGCTAAAATAGCCCCGTCCCAAATTGACTACCCATGCCGTGTCGGACCGAGGGTAACAAAAAGCCCCACTCCAAAATGACTAATTATTGAAGCGGGATTGGCGGCCGAAGGATAGGGCGGTGTCGCCGAATTTGTCTCGGACGGCGTCGATGGCGACGGAGAGGTCGCGGCGGTCGCTGGATTGGGCTCCGCGGTCATCGATCTCGCAGAACAGGTCGGTTTGGATACCGCCTTGGTGGTTGAAGTCGCTCATGCCGATACCCGCCAGACGCACGTGCATGCCTTCTTGCCAGATATTGTCGAGCAGCTCGAGCGCTACGGCCACAAAGATATTCTCGTCGTCGGTGGGGTGGGGCAAGCGGCGCTGTGCCGTGCGTCCGCTGCCATACGAATACTTAAGCTTGAGCGTTACCGTGGCACCCGTCAGCCCTTGACGACGTAGGCGGCGCCCAACCGACTCGCCCAGCAGCGCAATCGCCGCCTCGATATCCCCACGCTCAGTTAAATCCTTCGCAAAGGTGCGCTCATTGCTCACCGATTTAACTTCACGTTCGTCATCCAGGCTGGTGACCTCGGATACTTCGAGTCCCAAAGCACGCTGACGCATGCGCTCGCCATTCACGCCAAAAATTGCAGCCAGGGTGGACTCTGGCGCGCGTGAAAGCTCGCCGAGTGTATAGATGCGCATGCGACGCAGTCGCTCCTCGGCCGAACGCCCGATTCCGCTCATGGCAGATACCGGCAGCGCGGCCAAAAATCGCTGTTCCGTACCGGGGCGCACAATGGTCAGACCAAACGGCTTGTCGCGCTCGCTTGCGATTTTGGCCACGGTCTTGTTGCACCCAACGCCGATGGAGCACGTCACCCCCAGCGCCGCAACGCGGTCGCTTATACGCCGCGCTACCAGCAGCGGGTCTTCGGGTGCAAAGCGGCCTGGCGTGATATCGATAAAGGCCTCGTCGATGGACACGCGCTCCACGCGCGGTGTCTCATTGGCAAGAATCGCCATGACCTGCGCGCTCACCTCACGGTAGCGATCAAAGTGTCCGTGCGTCCAAATGGCCTGCGGGCACAGGCGCCGCGCCTCGGCCGAGGCCATGGCAGAATGCACGCCAAAGCGACGTGCCTCGTACGAACACGTGGACACGACGCCGCGCGATTCGGCGTCTCCGCCCACGATGAGCGGCTTTCCGCGCCATTCGGGATGATCGAGCATCTCCACGCTCGCAAAAAATGCATCGAGGTCCATCAGGCCGACCGCCGGACCCGTCCAGGGCGGCGGCGTGACGCCCGCAGCATCTTCATAACCGTATGTATGTTCGCGTCTTTCCATGTCATGAGTATACCGCGCAGCTCATGTGGGGTGCGTGGATGTGCTTGCAAATCGCGAATTCTTGTCTAAGATATGGATTTGCCCTCGACTACACCGAAGAAGTTGGTCTCACGGACTTCACCTGCCCGCGTCGATGGCGTATTATGTTCAACTGTTTGTTTGTAGTTGCAGCCTAAAGCTGCTTGGTTGGAGGAGTTTCCTTTGGCAGTCAAGATTCGCCTTGCTCGTCACGGCGCTAAGAAGCGTCCGTACTACCGTGTCGTCGTCGCCGATTCCCGCGCCCCGCGTGACGGTCGTATCATCGAGGAGGTTGGCCGCTACAACCCGATGACCGCCCCCAAGACCATCAACCTCGACCTCGAGAAGATCGCTGACTGGCAGTCCAAGGGCGCTCAGCTCACCGACGCCGTCGCCGCTCTGGTCAAGGCCGCCAACGAGGGCGAGAAGACCGAGACCGTCGTCAAGAAGTCCAAGAAGCAGCTCGCCAAAGAGGCCGAGGCCGCTAAGGCTGCCGCTGAGGCCGCTGAGGGCGCCGAGGAGTAAATCGTGCCTGAGGTTGACGCTGCACAGCTCGAGGGTGAGGCAATGCTCTCAGATCGCATCGCCGATCTCGTCGAATATCTCGTTGTTCAGATCGTCGACGACCCGGATTCCGTGAGCCTCGAGGTCATCGATGGCGACGACGCCTCCACGATTGAGGTTTCGGTTGCCGAGGATGACGTCGCTAAGGTCATCGGCCGTCGTGGCCGTACCATCAAGGCCATTCGCACGCTCGCCCGTGCACTGGCCGCTCGCCTCGACACTGCTGTCGAGGTAGAGGTTCTGGGCTAGGACCTTGAGGTCCCAGTACAAAAACATCGCCCGTGTGGTCAAGCCGCACGGAAGGAAGGGGGAGGTCCTCGCGCAGCCGCTGCGGGGGCTTCCTTCTGTATTGGAGCCGGGTATGCGTGTCGCCTTGATGCCGCCGGCGCTCAAGCGCGACCGTTTTTGCACGGTCGTGTCCGTCACCGATACGGGCGATGGCGATCTGGTCTCATTTGAGGGCATAGACGACTTGACTGCCGCCGAGGGCATCACCGGATGCTATGTGCTGGCCAATCGTGACGACTTCGAGCTCGATTCGCTCGACGCCGCCTATACCGACCTCATGGGTCGCGAGGTGGTCGACGAGCGCTTTGGCTCGCTCGGCACGATTGTCGAGATCATGTCGACGCCCGCCAACGATGTTTGGGTTGTCGAGGGCGATCGGTACGGCGAGGTGCTGATTCCCGTGGTCGAGCAGGTTGTGCTCGATCTTCCCGACACAGGAACAATTTCCGTCCACGTTATGGACGGCTTGATCGATATGGACAAGTAGGGAGGACAGCATGCTGATTGAGACCCTTTCGGTCTTTCCCGAGATGTTTGAGCCCGTCATGTCCACGTCGATTTTGGGCCGCGCCCGCAAGGCCGGCCTTTTTGATTTTAAGGCGTATAACCTGCGCGACTGGACGCACGATCGTCATCGTACCGTCGATGACGAGCCCTACGGCGGCGGGCAGGGCATGCTCATGAAGGTCGAGCCCATTGCCGAGGCAATTGAGGCTATTAGCTCCGAGGGTCCCAAGCCCACCGTGGTGTTCTTCACCCCCTGCGGCGAGCCCTTTACGCAGCATGTGGCCGAGCGCCTGCTCAAAAGCGAGCGCTTGCTGTTTGTGTGCAGCCGTTACGAGGGCGTCGACGAGCGCGCATATGCGTATGCCGATGAACGTCTGTCGATCGGCGACTACGTGCTCACGGGCGGTGAGCTGCCCGCTATGGTCGTTGCCGATGCCGTCGTACGGCTCATTCCCGGTGCCTTGGGCGACGAGATGAGCAACGTGGACGAGTCCTTCTCGACCGCCGAGGACGGTGGCCTGCTCGAGTACGCGCAGTACACCCGCCCCGCCGAGTTCAATGGCGAGGGCGTGCCTCCAGTGCTCGTGAGCGGCGACCACGCCAAGGTCGATGCTTGGCGTCGCAAAAACGCCATCGAGCGTACCTGTCGTTGGCGTCCCGATCTTATCGAGACGGCACACCTTACGCCCGAGGAACGCGCGTACGCGCAAGAGATTCTGGACGCATCGTATTCGCAGAGCGAGGAGTGAGAATGGTCCCATCGCAGCATTCCGTGCTAAAGGGTGCGTTTGAGTGGATCGTGGTTGTCGCGATCGCACTGGTCGCCACTTTCTTGATTCGCTCGTTTGTGGTCGAACCCTTTGTGGTACCCACCGGTTCCATGGAGTCCACGATTGAGATCGGCGATCAGATTCTGGCGCAAAAGGTGAGCCTTGAGCTCGGCCAGCCTGTCAAACAGGGCGATATCGTGGTGTTCCACAACCCCGACGGCACCTCTGAGCACGATGTTCTCGTCAAGCGCGTCATCGCCACGGCCGGCCAGACGGTCGACCTGCAGGACGGCAAGGTCGTCGTCAACGGCCAGGCGCTCGATGAGGACTATACGACTGGCATGAGCTGGCCGCTTTCGGTCCAAGCCCCCGGCGCTCAGGTGAGCTATCCCTACACCGTCCCTGACGACTGTGTGTGGGTGATGGGCGACAACCGCGAGAACTCTGCTGACTCCCGCTACTTTGGCCCGGTCGACCGCTCCGACTTGATTGCCGTGGCGCTTGTGCGCTACTGGCCGCTCAACCGTATCGGCGCTATCGATTAAAAACCGCTATAGTACAGTACCTAACCGTGTAATCGTTTCGACGAGGGGATATAAGAGGCATGAACGCTTCATCGCTTTCCTTCCAAGACATCATCCTGCGCCTCCAGCAGTACTGGGGCGAGCAGGGCTGCGTCATTATGCAGCCCTATGACTCCGAGGTCGGTGCCGGTACCTTCCATACCGCGACCACGCTGCGCTCGCTCGGTCCCGCCGAGTGGCGCACCTGCTATGCGCAGCCCTGCCGCCGTCCCGCCGACGGCCGCTACGGCGAGAACCCCAACCGCATGCAGCACTACTATCAGTTCCAGGTGCTCATCAAGCCCTCGCCGGTCAACGCTCAGGAGCTCTACCTGGGTTCGCTGGCCGCCATTGGCCTGGACCCCAATGACCATGACGTCCGCTTTGTTGAGGACGACTGGGAGAGCCCGACGCTCGGCGCCTGGGGCCTTGGCTGGGAGGTCTGGCTCAATGGCATGGAGGTCACGCAGTTTACGTACTTCCAGCAGGTGGGCGGCATCGAGGTCGACCCCGTGCCTGTCGAGATCACCTATGGCCTGGAGCGCATCGCCATGTACGCCCAGGGCGTCAACTCGGTCTACGACCTGGTGTGGAGCTACCTGCCCGACGGCACGCCCATGACCTACGGCGACGTGTTCCTGGAGAACGAGCGCGAGTTCAGCGCTTACAACTTTGAGGTTGCCAACGTCGAGATGATGCGTCAGAAGTTTGACGACTACGAGGCCGAGTGCCACTCCTGCCTGGAGCGCAAGCTGCCGCTGCCGGCATATGACTGCGTCATGAAGTGCAGCCATGCCTTCAATCTGCTCGATGCCCGCGGTGCGCTGTCCGCAGTCGAGCGCGCCAACTACATCCTGCGCGTCCGCGCCGTCGCCAAGGCGTGCTGCGAGGCCTATATGGCCGAGGTCGCCGGAATCAACGAGAATGCCGATCAGGAAGGCGAGGTGGCGTAAGCCATGGCAGACGCTAAGGATTTCCTGTTTGAGATCGGTACGGAGGAAATGCCCTCTGCACCGCTGAACAATGCCGTCAAGCAGCTTGGCACTATGATTGCCAAGGGTCTCGACGAGGCCGGTTTGGCCCACGGCGAGGTCCGTGTGATTTCGAGCCCGCGTCGCCTGGCTGCACTCGTTGCCGACGTCGCTACCGCGACCGATGAGGTTCACGAGGTCAAGCGTGGTCCCGCGGCCAACATTGCCTTTGACGCTGACGGTAACGCCACCAAGGCCGCCCAGGGCTTCGCCCGCAAGTGCGGTGTGGCTGCCGAGGATCTGGTCCGTCGCGAGGACACCGACGGTCGCGAGTACGTCTTTGCCGAGAAGAACATCCCTTCCGCCCCGGCCACCCCGATCCTGACGGCCCTGTGCGAGAAGACCATCGCCGGCCTGCAGTGGCCCAACTACCGCTCTCAGCGCTGGGGTCACGAACACGCCACGTTCGTGCGTCCGGTCCGCTGGATCTGCTGCCTTTTGGGCGAGGACGTC
The DNA here is from genome assembly GCA_900548815.1 of uncultured Collinsella sp. Taxonomy (GTDB): domain Bacteria; phylum Actinomycetota; class Coriobacteriia; order Coriobacteriales; family Coriobacteriaceae; genus Collinsella. Next base: position 2,953 of record URLR01000060.1, on the reverse strand, counting down.
GTGCCCGTGTCGTTTGCCGACGTGACGAGCGGCAACACCACGCGTGGTCATCGCGTGCTTGGCCCCGGTGACCATGTGGTCGCCAGCCCCGCTGTTTACGAGCAGGTGCTCGAGGATGCCGGCGTGCTCTCCGCCGAGCGGCGTCGCGAGGCCATCCTTGCCGGTATCGCCGAGGTCGAGGCTGCGCGCCCCGGCTGCCACGTCGATACGCCCAAGAAGGTCTTTGAGGAGGTTATCAACCTCTGCGAGTGGCCGACGGTGCTCGTCGGTACCTTCGACGAGGAGTTCCTCAAGGTCCCGCACGAGATCATCTGCGAGTCCATGCTCACCAACCAGCGCTACTTCCCGATCTATGACGGCGAGGGCAAGCTTACGCGTGAGTTCGTGGTCGTTTCCAACAGCAAGCCCGAGAATGCCGAGCGCGTGATCGACGGCAACGAGCGCGTCGTGCGCGCCCGTCTGGACGACGCCAAGTTCTTCTACGAGGAGGACCTGAAGATCTCCCTCGACGAGTTCCGCGAGCGTCTGGCCAAGGTCGCCTTCCAGGAGAAGCTCGGTAGCGTGCTCGCCAAGTCCGAGCGCATTGAGCAGCTCGTGCTCGCCATCGCACGCGAGGCCCATCTCGGCGCCCACCTTGCCGCCGATGCCGCTCGTGCCGCTCACCTGTGCAAGGCCGACCTGGTATCCAACGCCGTCGTCGAGTTCACGAGCCAGCAGGGCGTGATGGGCGGTTATTATGCTTCCGCGATGGGAGAGAACGACGAGGTCGCCCACGCCATTCGCGATCACTATCGCCCCCGCTTTGCCGGCGATGAACTGCCCGAGGGCACCGCTGGCTGCATCGTGGCCTGTGCCGATAAGCTCGATACCATTGCCGGTATCTTTGCCATCGGTGAGCCCCCGACCGGCTCGTCCGACCCGTATGCACTGCGTCGTGCCGCCATCGGCATCATCAACATCCTGCGCGATCGCCTGCCGATTGATCCCACGTCGCTGATCGACTTTGCCCTTGAGCTCTATAGCGAGCAGGGTATTGAGTTCGACGCCGCCGAGGTCGCCCAGCAGGTCCGTGACTTCTTCCACGGCCGCCTGGTGAGCATGGCCCGTGACGAGAAGATTCCGGCCGATACCGTCGCCGCCGTCTCCGCGGTGCACATTATCGCTCCGTCCGTCTTCTTCGCCCGCTGCGCCGCGCTCGACGAGGCTCGCAAGAACGATGCCGAGACCTTCGACAACCTAGCTACCGCCTATGCCCGCGCCGCGCACATCTCCAAGCCCGAGCTGGGTGCGGAGTACGATCGCAGCCTGATGGGCGAGGCCGAGCTCGCGCTCGCCGACGCCTCCGAGGCTGCTCAGACCGCTGTCGATGCCGCCCTTGCTGGCGAGGATTACCCGGCCGCATTTGCTGCCCTTGCCGCCCTGCGTGCCCCCATCGACCGCTTCTTCGACGAGGTTATGGTCATGGACAAGGACGAGCAGCTCCGCGATAATCGCCTTAAGCTGCTCAACCGCTTCGAGGCCGTTTTCTCCGGTATCGCAAACATCGGTGAGCTTGCCCGCAAAAAGTAAGCCAGCCTGCGCATAAGCGCAAAAGGAGCCCCGCATGGATTGCCCGGTCACCGCTCGTCCCACCGTTATCGTTATCTCCGACTCGCTCGGTGATACCGCTTGTGAGGTGGTGCTTGCGGCGTCCGGGCAATTTGATGAAGGGGTTTTTCGTTTGTTGCGCCTGCCCAAGGTGAACTCGGTGGAGCAGGTCAAGTCGTTTGTGGGCCCGCGTGTCGATGCGGACCATCGCGATATTGCCGTATTCCACACCATCGTCGATCCGGCGCTTCGCGCCCGCGTGCTCGATTACCTGGGCATGCTTCATATCCGTTCGGTCGACCTGATCGGCCCGACACTCGCCGTGCTGTCGTCGCTCATCGGTGTGTCGCCCAAAGGCGTTGCGGGCGTGATTCACAAGACCGATGACCGCTATTTCCATCGCATCGAGGCCATGGAGTATTTCGTTGAGCACGATGATGGGCGTGGCTGCGATGATCTGTCGGGTGCCGATATCGTGCTGTTGGGCGTATCCCGCACGTCTAAGACGCCGCTGTCGATGTATTTGGCCTATCAGGGTTACAAGGTTGCCAATGTTCCTTTGGCCCATGGCATGGAGCCGCCGAAGTCGATTTACGAGGTTGACCCGATGCGGTTGTTCGGCTTGATTTCGACCGTTGGCGTCATCTCCGAGATTCGCGATAGCCGCTTGGGCGATGATTACACCCGTGCCGTTGCCGGCTCCTATGCCGAGCCCGAGAGCGTGCACAGCGAGCTCGAGGAAGCCCGCGCCCTTATGAAGCGACTAGGCTGCTTTGTGGTGCGTACCGACGGCAAGGCGATCGAGGAGAGCGCCTCCGAGATCATCAGTCACTTGATGGAAATCCAAGAAGCCCGTGCCCTCCGCGCCGCCCGCCGAGGTCAGCAAAGCTAACTCATTGGGGTAGCTAAAAATTCACCGTCCTTAAAATACTATCTAAAAATAATGCACGATATTGGTAAAGCGATTTAGCAAAGAACTTGCATTTGACCTGCAATTTTCTTGCAGTGGTATCTTCATAAGGTAACCACCTTTACCTACCGTTTACCGCCGCATTTATCACGTTTACCAAACCCCTCGCCCTCTACGCAAGCCCGCTCAACGTCCGCCGTATAGTTCCCTCACGGCCCGCATCCGGCGGGTCGATTCGTCACCACGGTCGTGCGCGAGAGCGCATGAAAGGGGAAGTATCGTGAGCGATTGCAAGAGGGTTTACCGTTTTGGAACCGACGCCCAGGGCACCTGTGTCACTGAGGGCGACAAGTCCATGAACTTTGTGCTTGGCGGCAAGGGCGCAAACCTTGCCGAGATGAGCCGCATCTGTCTCTTATACACATCTCCGAGCCCACGAGACGGACTCCTATCTCG
>URLR01000059.1 GCA_900548815.1 uncultured Collinsella sp. | reverse complement strand
ACAGGAGGCCACTTAATGTGGCCTCCGTCGTGAGCAGGACTGTAGAGCAGGAAACTTAGCCCGTGCCGGGGCCGCTGAGCCCAGACCGGCGGGATACACAGGTTCAGATGGGGCTTTGATGCATGGGTGGTCTGTTGGTGGGCAAATGGGTATCATACTGTGGTTATTGCATCGACTCTGTGATGCATGTTTGTACGTTCCCGGCGGTCGGTTTGCCAGAAGCGCCCCGTCGGTTGTTCCAGACCCGTTTCGAAGAAAGGAAACCACACGAACCTATGGCAGCTAAAAAATCATCTCCCTTGAAGATCATTCCGCTCGGCGGCCTTGACGGCATCGGCAAGAACATGACGGTCTTCGAGTGCGGCGACGACATGGTGCTCGTCGACGCCGGTCTCATGTTCCCCGACGACTCCCAGCCCGGTATCGACTTGGTACTTCCCGACTACACCTATGTCCTGGAGAACGAGGAGAAGCTCCGCGGCATCGTTGTCACCCACGGCCACGAGGACCACACCGGTTCGCTTCCGTACCTGCTGCAGGACCTCAACAACAAGGTGCCCATCTTCTCGAGCAAGCTGACGCTCGGTTTTATCGAGGGTAAGCTCTCCGAGTTCCGCATTCGCGCGCCCAAGTTCCGTGAGGTCAAGGGCGGCAGCCACGTCAATCTCGGTGGCATCTCGCTCGACTTCTTCTCCATGACGCACTCCATTCCGGGTGCTTTGGGCGTGTTTATTCGCACCAACCAGGGCACCGTTATGCACACGGGCGACTTTAAGCTCGACCAGACGCCCATCGACGGCGTCACGCCCGACTATGCCGCCATCAGCCGCTTTGCCAAGCAGGGCATCGACCTGCTGCTTTCCGACTCCACCAACGCCACGGTTCCTGGCTTTACCAAGTCCGAGGCCGAGGTCGGCCCCAACCTGCTGCACGCCATCAAGAACGCGCCGGGTCGCGTGTTCGTCGCGTCGTTCTCGAGCCACATCCATCGCCTGCAGCAGATCTGCGATGCCGCCCGCAAGTGTGGCCGCAAGGTCGTCGTGACCGGACGTTCCATGCTCACCAACACCCGCGTGGCGCGTGAGCTTGGCTATCTCAACATCGACGATGCCGATATCATCGATGCCTTCGACATTGATAACCTGCCCGACGATAAGATCGTCGTCATGTGCACCGGTTCTCAGGGCGAGCCGCTGTCGGCCCTGTCCCGCATGGCCAACGGCGAGCACAAGACGCTCTCCATCCACGAGGGCGATACCGTCATCCTCTCGGCAACTCCCGTTCCCGGCAACGAGAAGGCCGTGCAGCAGGTCGTCAACAGCCTGGCCAAGCTTGGCTGCGACGTGTGGGATAAGAATCGCGCACTCGTCCACGTCTCGGGCCACGGCGGCCAGGAGGAGCTCAAGCTCCTGATGGCCATGGCCAAGCCCACCTACTTTATGCCGGTTCACGGCGAGGCCGTTCACCTGCGCGCCCATGCCCAGCTAGCCCGCAAGATGGGCCTTAAGGACGATCACATCTTTATCCTCGATAACGGTGACACGCTCGAGATGCGGGGCGGTATCGTCAAACGCGGTGCGCCCGTCGAGTCCGGCGTCGTTTATGTCGACGGTCTGCGCATCGGCGACACCGACCCCATCGTCCTTCGCGATCGCCAAAAGCTCGCCAACGACGGTATGGTCACGGCTGTTGCCATCGTCTCGCTCAAGCACAAGAAGATCGAGGCTATCGAGTTCTCGGGCCGCGGCGTTTCGTTTGCCATCGACGACCAGTTCTCCGAGGATGCCTCCGCAGCCATCATGAAGACGATCGAGAAGGGCAAGTTTAGCTTTACCAGTAGCGGCTCCGATGCCATTCGCAAGGCCGTGCGCGATTCGCTCTCCAACTTTATCTGGAGCCGCACGCGCACCCGTCCGATGATCATCCCAGTCGTCATGGAGGTTTAGTTTGGCGCGCGGATCTGCACAAAACGCCAAAGGCAACAAATCCAACAACCAACCGGCATCTGCTAAGGGTGCCGGTTCCCATCTGCGTGCCAATAAGGGCCACGAGTCCGAGTTCGATGAGTTCGAACCCCTGGTCGAGCCTTCGGCCAATCGCGATATCGCCGGCGTTATCATTGCCGTTTTGGCGATTGCGTCCTTCATTGCCGTGATTTCTCCGGCAACGGCACCCGTGACAGCTGCGGTTTCCGGTTTCTATCACCTCGGCTTTGGCCTGGGCGCCTACGTGCTGCCGATCGTCATCTTGCTGTTTGCCGCCACGCTCTTTTTGGGTGAGGACTCGCCGCTCAACATTCGCTCGGTCGCGGGTGGTGCCGTGGTCTTTGTGGCCATTGTTTCTATCCTATCGTTGATGGTTCCGGGTACGACCGACTCGTGCGACCTCATGTTTACGCCGCAGAACCTTTCCGCCTCGGGCGGCTACATTGGCGCCTTTATCGCAAGTGCCTTGCAAAACGCCCTGGGTAAACCTATCGCTATGGTTGTCTTGCTGGGCCTTGTCGTCGTTGGCCTGGTCATCATTGGCTTTTCGGTGGGTGGCGTTTTGCGCTCCGCACGTGATCGCGCTGCCGATTTTGCCGAGCGCCGTCGTGCCGATGTCAACGCGAGCCCGTGGGGCGATGAAGAGGCCCTGTCGGTTCCCGGCGTTGCCCGTCCGCACCTGAGCATTCTGCGCCAGAAGGGGGCTGACGCCGCGGTGACCACGTTCATGGGTGGCGATGCCGACCCGGTTTTGGATGACGACGAGGACGATGACCCGTTTGTCGACGTGTCCGAGGCCGTGGAGGCCGAGCGCGCCAAGACCACGCTGCTGCCGCGCCGCCATGCCAAGAAGGGCAAGGCCGCGCCCAAGCTCAACACGAGCGAGCCTGACCCGTCTTGGTCCGATAGCGAAATTGAACTCACTGAGGGCGATGACGATTACGACGAGGCTCCGCTCGAGACCGCCAAGACCACCTTGCTGCCGCGTCGCCGCGCCAACGCAGGACAGGTCACCGGACAGTTTTCGATGGAAGACGACCCGGACAAGGCTGACGAGTCAGAGCCGCCATTTGCCGTGAATCCCGTTTCGGCAGCTCCGCAGATCCCTGACTTCCTAAAGCATCCCAAGGTTTCCGATGCCTCCGCCCCCACGGCTTCCGCTGCTCCTGTTGCAGCCGGCGATAGGGGAGCGGACGGTACCAATGCCGATGCCGAGGGCGACCAAGAGGACGGCCTCAAGCTTCCGCCGCTCGAAATCCTGCATGCCAACCCGCAGTCGGCGTCCTCCGCGTCTTCTGACAAGGAGCTGGAACAGACTGCCGAGTCGTTGCAGTCCACCTTGCTTGAGTTTGGCCGTAGCGCCCGCGTCGTCGGCTGGATTGCCGGCCCCACGGTCACGACTTTTAAGCTGCAGCCCGGTGAGGGCGAGCGCGTGAGCAAGATCTCGAGTCTCGAGGACGATATCGCGCTTTCGCTTGCCGCCCAGTCGGTGCGCATCTTTGCGCCGATTCCCGGCACCTCGCTCGTTGGTATCGAGATTCCCAATCGCAAGCGTCAGAACGTCAACCTAGGCGACGTACTTCCCTATGTGAAGGGCGGTCCGCTCGAGCTTGCCATCGGTCGCGATGCCGAGGGCACGCCGGTTGTCGCCGACCTCGCCAAGATGCCCCATCTGCTGATCGCCGGTACCACGGGTTCCGGTAAGTCGGTCATGATCAACTCCATCATCACGACCCTGCTCATGCGCGCGCTTCCCGAGGACGTTCGCTTGATCATGGTCGACCCCAAGCGCGTCGAGCTCGCAGGCTATAACGGCCTGCCGCACCTTTACGTGCCCGTAGTGACCGAGCCCAAGCAGGCCGCGAGTGCCTTGCAGTGGGCGGTGTCCGAGATGGAGCGCCGCCTGAAGGTCTTCGAGCGCCTTAACGTGCGCAAGATCTCGACCTATAACGAAAAGCAGGCCGCCGGCGAGTTTGAGCATTACGATAACCCGCCGCAAAAGATGCCCTATCTGGTCATCATCATCGACGAGCTTTCGGACCTGATGATGGTAGCCGGCAAGGATGTCGAGGCCTCGATCGTCCGTATCGCCCAGCTGGGCCGTGCTGCCGGTATTCACCTTATCGTGGCTACGCAGCGCCCCAGCTCCAACGTGGTGACGGGCCTTATTAAGGCCAACATCACCAACCGTATCGCCTTTAACGTGGCTACGGGCATCGATTCCCGCGTCATTATCGACCAGATGGGCGCCGAAAAGCTAACTGGTTTGGGCGACATGCTGTTCTCAAAAGTCGACTGGGGCAAGCCCCGCCGTATCCAGGGCTGTTTTGTCTCGGACGACGAGATCAACGAGATCGTCGAGTTCGTTAAGTCGCAAAGCGAGCCCGACTACCACGAGGAGATTCTGTCCGCCGTGGCGCCCGCTTCCATGTCCATGGCTGGTGGCGGCGGCATTGTTCGCACGGGCGTTGCCGAGCCGCAAGATGACGACCCGCTTATCTGGGAAGCCGCCCATATTGTGGTGGAATCGCAGCTGGGCTCCACATCTGGCTTGCAACGCCGCCTCAAGGTTGGCTATGCGCGCGCCGGGCGTATTATGGACATGCTGGAAGAAAAGGGTGTCGTCGGCCCGCCCGATGGTTCCAAGCCGCGCGAGGTCCTGCTGGACGAGGAGGGGCTCGCCGCGTTGGAGTCTGTCGACGCCGAGATGGCACGTGAAGATCGTGAGTTTGGAGGGTTCTGATGGCTGCACGCTTTGGTGACATGCTGCTCGAGCAGCGTCGCCGGATGGGCCTTTCCATCCAGCAGGTCGCCAACACCATCAAAATCAGGCCGCAGATCATCGAGTTTTTCGAGACCGGTAACTTTGCATCGATGCCCCCGCGCGGCTATGCGCAGGGCATGATTTCGAGCTACGCTCGCTTTTTGGGGCTTAACCCTCGCGAGGTCGTCAACGCTTATTTTGATGACCTCATGGCATATGAACGTGAGACCTCGCAGCGGGGCGGTCGTTTTCAGGATGCTGCCGGCTACGTTAACTCGCGTTCGTCGGTCGATAACGGACGCTTTCTGATGGTTCAGGGTGGTCGCTCGACGCGGTACGGCCAGCGCCCTCCGCAGGCGGGCTATATTACCGAGACGGGCTCCAGCGAGGAGATTCGTTCTCAGCGAGATCGCTTTCGCAGTACGCCCATGCCGGATGACACTGCGCTTCCCGCCGCTCGCGGGTTGAGTCGCGATCCCCGCGCCGGTTACGGCGACGGAGGCTACTCCGGTCGTGGTTATCGCGGAGTTTCTGCCGGGCGTTCCCGCGGTGGATATGTCGACGCCGATACCACGCAGGTGACGCCGCGCCTCCGTTCGCAATCGCAGCCTTACGGGCAGCGCTCTTCGGCGCCTCGCTCTGGCCAGCGTGACTATCAGAATCGTGGTGAGCTTGCGCATCGTTCGGGTCAGCGTGGCTCGCAGCGCCAGAGCGGCTATCGTGGTCGTCCCGATAACGGTCGTGGCCGTATGCCGCAGGTAAACGGTCGCGGTGGTTCTAATCACGGACGCGGTGGTGGACGTGCTCCCCAGAATAATGGACTCGATCCGCGCATCATCTACGCCGGCATCGGTGCCGTGGCGCTTTTGCTGATTTTGCTCATCGTGGTTCTCCTGCGTGGCTGCGGCTCTTCTGCACCCGAGTCGACGCCTGAGACGCCCGCGGCCACCAAGACGACGACCAAGAAGTCTTCCAAGAAGACCGAATCTGTTGACGAGGATGAAGGCACCGACGATGCGACGGATTCTGCCGATTCCGATGCCGCCAAGGCGAACGCGAAAAAGAAAGAGGACGAGGTCATCAAGGTCAAGGTCTCCGTTGCCAAGGGCAAGACCGCCTGGATCGAGGTCAAGGTCGACGGTAAATCGGTCTTCGGCGCCCAGGCAACCGGTCCCTTTGAGCAGGAGTACACGCCCGAGTCCTCGATCGAGATCACCACGTCCAAGCCCTCCGATGTTACGGTTACCAAGAACGGTGAAAAGGTTCGCTACGACACCAAGACATCGGGTGTGGCGCGCGTGACCATTACCGTTCCCAAGAAGGAGACCGAAGAGTCCGAGGATGGCGAGAGTACCGACGGCAATGATGCTGCCGACGGCACCGACGCCCAGTCTACCGACGGCACCGACGCGCAGTCTACCGACGGCACCGACCCTCAGTCTACCGACGGTACCGACACGGCATCCGACGGCCAGACTGCAAACGATTCAGACGACTATTCGTACGACAGCTACTAAGGCTCCCCGTACCGAAAGGAAGAACCATGGCTAAAGATTCCAGCTTCGACGTTGTGTCCGAGGTCAATATGCAGGAGGTCGATAACGCCTTCCAGCAGACCACCCGCGAGATCTCTCAGCGCTATGACCTCAAGGACTCCGGCGCCACCATCGAGCTTTCGAAGGGCGACAAGCTCTTTACGATCAATGCCCCGGCCGATTTTGTCTCCAAGCAGATTATTGACGTGCTGAGCTCTAAGCTCATCAAGCGCGGCATCGACCTTAAGGCTGTCTCTTGGGACGCGCCGCAGGCGGCTTCGGGCGGTACCGTGCGCGTGCTCGGCCATATCGTCGAGGGCATCGACCAGGCGACCGCCAAGAAGATCAATAAGGACATCAAGGATCAAAAGCTCAAGGTCAAGGTGACCATCGAGGCCGATAAACTGCGCGTTACCTCGGCCTCTAAGGATGCGCTTCAGACGGTGATTCAGTTCCTGCGCGACCAGGACTACGGCCAGCCGCTGCAGTTTACCAACTATCGCTAATTTACTCGAAAGGACCGCTCTCCAACATGGATACTCCGTTGGGTTCTGTACTCTATATCACGCTTGGCTGCGCCAAGAACGAGGTCGATACCGACCGCATGCGTTCGCTGCTGTCCGCTGCGGGCTACGAGGAGGCATTCGATCCGCAGGATGCCGATATCGCCATCGTCAACACGTGCTCGTTTCTCGCCTCGGCGACGTCTGAGAGCATCGAGACCACGCTCGAGCTCGCTAACGAGGTGCAGGACGGCGTTCGCGCCTGCCCCATCGTCATGTGCGGTTGCGTGCCGTCTCGTTACGGCGACGACCTGCCCGACGAGCTTCCCGAGGTCGCGGCCTTTGTGAAGGCCGATGAGGAAGACGGTATCGTGGCGGTCATCGATGGCGTGCTGGGTGTCGAGCGTGAGATCGCAGCCTATTTCCCGCAGGTCAAGCGTACCGTCGAGGGTGCCGTTGCCTACGTTAAGATCTCCGATGGCTGCAACCGCTTTTGCAGCTTCTGCATGATTCCCTACATCCGCGGCCGCTATCATTCGCGTAATGCCGAGAGCATTATCTCCGAGGTGCGCGACCTGGTTGCCGGCGGTGTGCGCGAGATCGTGCTGATCGGCCAGGACACGGGCATCTGGGGTACCGACTTTGCCGACGAGGACGTCGCCAAGGGCTCGCCGCGCAATCTGGCGCAGCTGCTGCATGCCGTTGCCGAGGCCGTACGTCCGCATAACGTCTGGGTCCGTGTGCTCTACCTGCAGCCCGAGGGCATGACCGACGAGCTTATCGAGACGATTCGCGATACGCCCGAGGTACTGCCTTATATCGATATCCCCGTGCAGCACTGCGACGCTCGCATCCTCAAGGCCATGCGTCGCTCCGGTTCGCGCCAGGAGCTCGAGGATCTGTTCCGCGACCTTCGCGAGCGCATCCCCGGCATCGTGATTCGCTCTACGGCCATGGTCGGCTTCCCGACCGAGACCGACGACGAGTTCCGCGATCTTATCGACTTTATGGACACCGTCGGCTTCGACTACACGAGCGTTTTCGCCTACTCGCGCGAGGAGGGCAGCCTGGCCGCCAAGATGGAGGGCCAGGTCGATGAGGAGGTCAAGCTCGAGCGCGCCCAGGAGGCCATGGATCTGGCCGAGTCGCTCGGTTTTGCCGCCACCGCCGCCCATGTGGGCGAGCGCGCTCAGGTGATCGTCGACGGTATCGAGGAGACCGAGGACGGCGCCGAGCTGATCGGTCACGCTTGGTTCCAGGCGCCCGATTCTGATGGCGCGGTGCATCTGGACGCCAGCGAGGCGTCCGTGGGCGATATTCTGACTGTCGAGTTTACCGATAGCTTCTGCTATGAGCTTATCGGTCATGTTGTGGAGTAGGAGAGCGTCGTGGCAAACGAGAGTAATAAGGAACTGACGAGTGTTTGGACGCCCGCCAACATCGTGACGTGCGTTCGCATCGTCTTTATCCCGGTGTTCATGATCGTCTCGGCCCTGTCTCACGCCAGCGTTGCCGGTACGGACTGGAGCACCTTTGACGGTCCGCTTGCAGCCGCCGCCTTTATTTTGTACGTGATTCTGTCGTGCACCGATAAGGTCGATGGCTATCTGGCGCGCTCTCGCAACGAGATTACCGATTTCGGCAAGTTCTTGGACCCCATCGCCGACAAGCTGCTCGTGTTCTCGGCCCTGCTGCTGTTCTTGGATTTTGGCGCGGTGACCGTGTGGTCCGTGTTCATTATCCTGTTCCGCGAGCTGCTGGTGAGTGCCCTTCGCATGGTCGCGAGTGCTGCCGGTGTCGTCGTTGCCGCCGATAAGCTCGGTAAGTACAAGACGGCGACCACGATGGTCTCCATTTGCGGCTATCTGTGCGTCTTTGCGATGGCCGGCCTTCAGCTGGGGCCGGTGTCGCTGCTGCTCGGTGTCTATTCGGTGTCTCGCTTCCTGTACGTCATCGCCGTGATTTTGACCATTGTCTCGGGTGCCCAGTACTTCTGGAACTGTCGCAAGATCGTCTTTTCGGTCTAGGTCCTGGTGGGTATGACGGAGTCTTATTTGCAGATTGCCGCAAACAATGAGGAGCTGGCGCGCGATATTGTCGAGCGCGCGAGTGCCCGTGGTGTGACGGTGTCGACGGCGGAATCGCTGACGGCGGGCATGATTGCCTCGACGATTGCCGATATCCCGGGTGCCTCGGCGGTGCTTCGCGGCGGCGCGGTGACCTATTGTGATGAAATCAAACATCGTGTGCTCGGCGTCGAGCAGGAAACGCTCGATCGGTTTAGCGCCGTGTCGCACCAAACGGCGCGTGAGATGGCCATCGGCTCGCTGGACCTTTATCAGAGCGATATAGCTGTAAGCGCAACGGGCTACGCTGGGCCCGGTGGCGGCACCGAGAAAGACCCCGCCGGTACGTTCTATATTGGCTGGGCGTATCGCACAGCCGATGGGGGAGCGCCGGTTGTCGAGTCTGCGCGCTGTCATTACGAGGGCGATCGGTCGTGCGTTCGCGCCCATGCGGTCGCGGAGGCTTTGGGACGCATTGTCCGCGTGCTCAATTCTATGGAATAGACATGGTTTAAGGGGCCTTAGGGCCCCTTAATTGTGGAGATAGGGACCTTTGACGGTATTGATGTTTGCGCTGTTACAAGGCCTAAATTTGTTCGAGCACCCGTATTTGTGATTGGCGTGGTCAAGCGTTTGGTCGGTGATTGGTCTGCGTTTGGTCGGTTTTTGGAATGTTCGGGTGTATATGATGAATCTGAACGGTTGACCACGAACAGCCGTTCGTTTATTATCGTTTCAGGTTGTTAAGAGGAGGGCTATTCATGGCCAAGAATTCAGGTCCCGTACGTACCGTTCATGCACGTACGACGGGTAAAGAGCGCGACGAGATGATCGCCACCACCAAGGCCGAGATTGAGAAGAAGTTCGGCCAGGGCTCTATCATGAGGTATGGCGACGGCGGTCCCGAGCTCGAGGTCGAGGCTATTCCGACGGGCTCTCTGGCGCTTGATGCCGCCTTGGGTATCGGCGGCGTGCCGCGCGGCCGTATTGTCGAGATTTATGGTCCCGAGTCCTCCGGTAAGACGACGCTTTCGCTCGAGATCCTTGCAGAGGCGCAGGCCATGGGCGGCGTCGTTGCATTTATCGACGCCGAGCACGCGCTTGATCCCACCTATGCCGCGCGCATCGGTGTTGATATCGATGAGGTCCTCATTTCCCAGCCCGATACGGGCGAGCAGGCGCTCGAGATCGTCGATATGCTTGTGCGCTCCGGTGCCATCGACGCCATCGTCGTCGACTCCGTCGCCGCGCTGACCCCGCGTGCCGAGATCGAGGGCGAGATCGGTGACACGACGGTGGGTCTGCAGGCTCGCTTGATGAGCCAGGCACTCCGCAAGCTCGCCGGCTCGCTTTCCAAGTCCAACACGACCTGCATCTTCATTAACCAGCTGCGCGAGAAGATCGGCGTCATGTTCGGCAATCCCGAGACCACCACGGGCGGCCGCGCTCTCAAGTTCTTCTCTTCCGTGCGAATCGATATTCGCAAAATCGATACCATCAAGCTCAAGGACGAGGTTATCGGCAATCGCGTTCGTGCCAAGGTCGTTAAGAACAAGGTGGCCGCTCCGTTCCGTTCGGCCGAGTTTGACATCATGTACGGCACCGGCATCTCCAAAGAGGGCTCGATTCTGGATATGGCCGTCGAGTGCGGCATCTGCAAAAAGATGGGGTCCTGGTTTGCTTATGGCGAGGACAAGCTCGGCAACGGTCGCGAGGCCGCCAAGACGTTCCTGCGCGAACATCCCGATTGCGCCGACGAGATCGAGCATAAGGTCCGCCTTGCCTGCGGACTTGAGTTTGATGACGATGCTCCGTCCGAGGTCGAGCTGACCGATCAGCCTGCGCCTGAGGAGTTTGACGAGCTTTACGCCATCGATGGTTCCGCCATGCTCGATGATGACGACGAGTAGCGGTTACGCTCATGTCGTATACGGTGACCGAGGCCACGGCCGTCTTTCCCGATAAGAAGGCGGCTTCCTCGTTCTCGAGCGGGTATGCGTCCAAAAAGCCTTGCGCACATATCGATTGTGAGCTTGAGGGCGGTTTTGAGCGGTCCATTTGGATTCCCGTGCGGGTCGCGCGGCTGTATGTCAAAAACCGCCCCGATCTTCCCTGTGATTGGGACAACTTTCGTGAGGCGGTGCAGCTCATCGAGGGTAAATGTGCACTTACCATGGTGACCGAGATGCTATCGCGCCGCGACCATGCGACGGGTGAGGTCCGTGACAAGCTGGCTCGCTACGGCTTTCACCAGCCCGCGATCGATTTCGCCGTCGAGCGCGCCACCGAGTATCACTTTTTAGACGAGAACCGCTTTTGCTCGTACTTTATCGAGGAGCGCAAGCGGCGCGGTTGGGGACAGCGCAAAATCGAGACCGAGCTCAAGCGCCGTCATGTCGTGCTCGATGACATTCCCGGTTATCCCGAGGATTATTTTGCCGTCGAAGACGATTTGGCGCGTGCGTCAGCCCTGCTCGCCAAGCGGCGTGTTCCAGAGACTGTCTCTTATACACATCTGACGCTGCCGACGATAAGGCTCGTGTAGA
>URLR01000058.1 GCA_900548815.1 uncultured Collinsella sp. | reverse complement strand
CGAGATAGGAGTCCGTCTCGTGGGCTCGGAGATGTGTATAAGAGACAGGACCGAGAATGACCCCGTCAAGTACAACGGCAAGACTTGGCGCAACGCTTCCTATACACACTCGGGCGGCGTGACGACTGAGTACTTCACCGAAGCCGGCGGCGGCAGCGTCTACGTGAGCATCGACAACGTCGAAGAGCACAAGGACGCCGTCGAGACCATGATGAAGTCCCTGGAATTTGCCGATGATATCGCCAAGGCCAAGACCGAGGCTATGGATGTTAAGCTCGACGATATCGAGATTAAGCGCCAAGCGACTGGCGAGCGCAACGGGAAACACGAGCGCAGCGAAGCAAGCGACAGTAACCCAACGCTTCGCACCAAGGGAGGGTCGGCTCACCGGCCCTCCCTTTCTTATGCCGGTAGCTGGCGAACGCGAGGATGCCGGACTCCAAAACTATCCCAAGCGCGCCAGTAGCACCAATAGACAAGCGCCTCAGCACGTCCGCCCGCCGATTAATAGCGCCATGCAGACAATTTAAGCCGACGCCTTTAAACATCTGGGCAGTATAGTATCCAAAACGAGCGCATAACCGCACCCTGCGAACGGAGGAGTTATGACCGAACACCACGCCATCAGCCGTCGAGCATTCACGTTGGGCCTAGGACTCGCAGCATTGTCGCCTTTTGTAAGCCTGCCCGAAACCGCGGGATTGGGCCTTCCCGTGCGCGCGGCATTTGCAGACGACGCTGCCACAGCGTCGGACAGCCTCCACAATTTCGTCATTCGCCTTCGCCCCGCGGGCTATTTTCGCACCGCGAGCGTCAACCAAGACGGCAACGTTCGCGGCAACGTCTGCCACCTGTTTAACGACGGCACGTCCAGCAAGCTCATCCTTGAGAACGTAACGACCAAGAAGGACGATACAAACTGGTACGCCATCCGCACCTTGCTCAATTTCGAAGAGCATAAAAAGACGGGCTACAGCATTTGGTCGGTCGACGACGACTCGGACAAAGATGGAAAGGTCATCCACGTATGGGGCGGCGAGTATGACAACAAGCCCAGCCGCGCTTTTGCGTTCGAGCGTCAATCAAACGGAACCTACATCATCCGAGACCGCACGGTCGAGAAAGAAACCGAGAAAAAAGACATTAAGTACCTGGCAATAGAATCGAACGGCAAAGACCAGGACAACAATAAGATCTGCCATAAGAGTAAGAGCATTCCGTGGGAGCTCGAACTTATCGGTTACGACATGAAAAAGAACGATGCCACGGTTAGCAGCCTCGACTGGATCACGTACAGCAGCTACGTCGACGGACCATGTTGGATGAAATACGTCGACGACGACAAGTTCCTCGACGAGCTGAGCATCCCGGGTACGCACGATTCGGGCACCTGCAGCGTGGACAACGACACTGAGCCCCAATCCTCGCAAGTAAAATGCCAGCAGGATTACATTCCCACGCAGTTGCTCGAAGGCATTCGCTATTTTGATATCCGGCTCGGAAAGGGCGATGACCCCGGCATCGACCACGGGATTTTCTACCTACTCAAAAAAGACGGGAACTATCTGCATCTCTCCGATGTCATCGGGTACTTCAAAACGTTTTTGAACGAAAACCCGTCAGAAGCGCTCATCATGCTCGCATCGCGCGGCAACGATGAGGCTACCGACGAAAGCATAACGACGGCCTTCGCCAAGGTTATGGCCGATAACCCCAACCTGTTCTACACGTCGAGCCACGTCCCCACGCTGGGCGAGGTGCGCGGAAAGATCGTCCTGCTGCGTCGATTTGGGCTCGCCGGCAACAGCGTAAGCGGCCACACGTGGGGCCTCGACCTCACCCAATGGGATGACAAGATCAAGGCGCATTCCGGGCAGTCGATGTGTCTCGTCCAAGACGCGCGGGGATTTGAAGCCATAGGGGAAACGGGCAATGAAGAGCCCTATTGCACCAAGGTATATGCCCAGGACAAGTACAAACTCACGGGAACCGACAAGCTCAGCTGGGTCGATAATGCGCTGAAGGAAACGACCGGGCGCACGCGCAACAAGGTGGACGTCGTGGACGATGACGGGGCCAATGTGCCAGTCCAGGAGCGTTGCTGGTCTATCAACTACACCAGCTGCACGGGCTTGTCGCACGGAGGCAATCCTTTTACCTCGGCACGAGTGGTCAACGAGCATCTGTACAAGAGCCCGTACATCAACCCCAGCGACAACAAGGATGCGAAGTCAGATTACCTCAAGCACATTGGCATCATCGCATCCGACTTTGTTGATGCGGCGCTGGCCCGGAGCATCTACCAGCGCAATTACGATACGGAGCACAAGCAGACGGCTTCGTACTATCTCCCGTACTATCTCCCGACCCGCATGCGCATGACGTACAGCGACTCGCTGAGCGATGCCTCATTCCAGGATGGCAAGACCGTTGGCGAGGGTCATTTCCGCCTCGTTAACAGCAGCAACGTACTCAACGTGGCCGCTTCTGGCAGCGCGTTTACCATCGAATACGTGGATGTCGACGCCCTGGGCAACGAGACCGCTACGGGGCTGCAAGGTCCTGTGCCCATCGATATCGACCCGCGCGTGCTGACGCCCCATTTTGAGGGACTCGAAGGCCTTAAGGCCGGCGAAGACGTGCGCGCCAAGATTGCGGCATCACTCGAGGGCAAGCTCGAAACCGATGCTTGCACGGCCCAGCTCGAGTTTGTGCACGACGCGAACGGCGCTCCGGGCACAGCAATGGCCGAGGGCGAAACATTTGCCGCAGGAACGTACTGGGTGCGCGTGAACGGTCTCTTGGGCGACGCGGCGCAGAACTACACGCTCGCCAGCGATGGAGCCGCAAGCTTTACCGTAGCGGCCTCGGGCAGTGCAGGCGGCACCGGTAGCGGCACGGGTTCCAACGCAGACGGCGCCGACAAGAACGGCGGCGGCAACAAGAGCAAGGGCTCGACCGGAAAACTCGCCGACACGGGCGACGGCTCTGGCGTTGCCGCCGGGCTCGCTGCCGCCGCCGTGGCGACAACGGTCGCCGGCGCGGCGATGCTTGCCAATGACCGCGAAAACGTTGGGGACGACAGCGAATAGGCAAGCCCGCCTTTTAGACACATCGACTCAATTGGGGGGGCGCAGAATACCGTTCTGCGCCCCGATTTTTACCTTAGCCCGAACACCGTTATCGGCTACATCACCATGTTCAGCGCATTCACGAACTCCTGAGCTTGGGAGCGGCTGCTCAGACTAAAGACACAGGCAGTCAACAGCCTGTTACGTAGGAAAACGTCGCGGCCCTTGATCCTGCTGACCCCCGTAATGTCCTTAAGATAAACAATCTCGGTGTGCTTGCCACCAAAAGTGCCCTTCTTGAGCACCTCGATGCGGTTAGGGTAGATCTTGACGTCTTTAAACCTACCCGAACCTTTGTCTTGGAACAGCAGCGTGTTGTTGTCCATACGCGTCACTCCCGCGGGGTTCGCTAAAACTGCCTCTATGGTCACATTTTAACCACCGCAAGGCTCCCATGCGAAGGTGCCAGACAACATAGCAATTCGTGTCCGCGCGAGGCTTTAAACTAAATGCGTTAAAGATGCATTCCACAAGAGGAAAGTGGGGCGACAGTGATGGGTGAACTAGTAAACCGTGGAGAATCGGCAATCGTGCCCGAAGGTTTTTACAAGCAGGTCTCCTCGATTCTCAACGCCGCTCGCGACAAGGCCTATACCGCCGTTAACTTTGCGATGGTTGAGGCATATTGGGAGATCGGCAAGAGTATTGTTGATGAACAGGGCGGAGAGGAGCGCGCCAAGTATGGCGATGCACTGATCGACGAACTTGCCGTTAGATTGACTAAGGATTTTGGCAGAGGCTTCAACGCCAGAAGCTTAAGATACATGCGTCAGTTTTATCTTGCGTTCCCAATCCGGAACGCGCTGCGTTCCGAATTGAATTGGACACATTACCGCAGGTTATCGCGTATAACTGACCCTGATGCTCGAACATGGTACATGAACGAATGCGCCGATTCTCGTTGGAGCACGCGTCAGCTCGAACGCCAGATCAACACCATGTTCCGCGAGCGCCTACTTGCCAGCAAGGACAAGGAGGCCGTCACCCAGGAAATCCAAAAGAGCGCCCCGGCTCGTCGCCCCGAGGATATCATCCGCGACCCATATGTACTGGAGTTTTTAGGTTTCTCGGACGATACTGCGTTTCGCGAGAGCGATCTAGAGCAGGCGCTCATCACGCATCTTCAGAAGTTCCTGCTGGAGCTTGGCCGTGGTTTCGCTTTCGAGGCGCGCCAAAAGCGCATCACCTTTGATGGGCGCCATTTCTATATTGACCTTGTTTTTTACAACTATCTGATGCGCTGCTTCGTGCTCATCGACCTTAAGACGGACGACCTTACGCATCAGGACCTGGGCCAGATGCAAATGTATGTGAACTACTACACGCGCGAGCTCATGAACGAAGGCGACAATCCGCCCATAGGCATCGTGCTCTGCGCGGACAAAAGCGATTCGATTGTCGAGTACACGCTGCCCGAAGACAACGACCAAGTGTTTGCCGCCAAATACCTGCCGTATCTTCCAAGCAAGGAAGAGCTGGCGCGCGAACTAAGCGCCGAGTACCGCGCCATCAACGAAGCGACCAATGGCGAAACGCAAGGGTAGCAGCACGTTGCGACCGAAGCCACCGCAGCCGTCGCAGGCGCACTCGCGGTTGCGACGCACGCTACGAAACAATACCGGTCATGGACGCCGGCAACGACATTCTAGCCGTGGCTGGCGAGCGTGACCTGACAGGCAAAGACGCGGCCTTCGTCTGATGTGGGTCCATTGGCTGCCACAGAAAAGGGCCGGTTGCAGCCGGCCCTTTAGACGATAATACCTGCGTTGC
The DNA here is from genome assembly GCA_900548815.1 of uncultured Collinsella sp. Classification (GTDB taxonomy): domain Bacteria; phylum Actinomycetota; class Coriobacteriia; order Coriobacteriales; family Coriobacteriaceae; genus Collinsella. The sequence continues at coordinate 6,658 of URLR01000058.1, read as the reverse complement.
CCGCGCTTCCGAAGTGTGACTAGCTGAGGAGCGGGTTCCGCGGCACAACCTGATTTTACCCAGTGAGGAGGCTCTTTTGCAGCCGCTCCACTGTTTATTTACATCTGGCACCCTCAAACAATCAGACGGCAGCCCGCACTCCTGAGAGCTGCCCCGCACCCCCGGCCATCACCTTACGGCAACAACCGGTGCTACTCCCCTACTTCCCAAATAGCGCACCCAGCAGACCGCGGCGTTTGGGCTTCTCCTCTCGGTAGGAACCCTCGACGGCGGCTGCAACCTGGCGCGGTTGCTCGCCGCCTCCACGGCGCACGATCTGGTACAGGAAGGGCGATTTAACGTATTTGACCTCGACGGGCGTGGCGTGCACGGTGCTCTCACCGGACAGATGCAGGCTCGGGCTGAGCGGCGCCACGATATGCGTTTCGCGCTTGTCGCTAAACACCACCGCGGCCGCGCGGCCCGTCTGGCCGTTTACGGCAATGCGCACCTGCTCGCCATCGCGGCCGTCTGTCGCCGGACGATCGACAAAGTAGACCGGCACCATCACCAGACCGTCCTTATGTTTGCGGGCCTTGCGCGCCCAGGTGCGGATGCTCTTTTTATTGAGCCCCAGTACAGCCTCGGCGTCGTTGCCCGCAACGTCGAGCGCCAACTTATCAATGACCACCTGGTCCTTGGTAGACGCATCGACTGAGACAACGCGAAAGTCACCTTCCTGCATGGCGGGATCGAACGGACCGACCTTGGCAAAGTCCCACGGCTCCAAAATGCCCATGAGGCGAACGTCCAGGTAGTTTGCCCTGGGGTATGCCCAGTCGAGCACCTCGTAGTACACCAAGGCCTCCTTGCTCAGGCCCTTGCCCGGGAAGCTCGCCATCATGCGCAAATCCGCGAGCGCCATGGGGAAATAGAAGAGCATCATGTCGTTTTGGATCGCGTCTTCCACATCGTGCCCGGCAAAGGCTTCCGCATGCTGGCGCACCAGCTGCAGCGCGTTGGCACGTGCCTGCTGCGGCGAGATTTCGCAGGGAACACCCTGCCCAGGTACATACTCCGCACCAACGCCCAAGGTCAGACGCTTGCTGAAGGTACCGGGCTTGAGCAGGTCGGCAATGCCGATCTTGTTGCCGCAGGACGGGCACTCAAACACACGCTGCGTTGACTCGCCCTCAAAGGACGCTCCGCAGAAGGGGCAAGGAATGCTCACATGCGTGGCCTCTTGGAACTCCTGCGCCGTGCCGCGATCCTCCCACAGCAGATGTTCCAGGACCGACTGATTGCGCCAGTGCGAATTGAAGAAATACCAGTTCGGGTCCTCCGGGCGCTCGAGCTGCGACACATGCGTGAGCTTGAGCAGTCCATCCACCACCGTCAACGGCGTATGGCGAATGCCCAAAGCGCTCTTGGGCTCTCCGGCGTCTGCCTGCCACGGAATGACCGCACCGCAATAGGCACACTCAAAGCTGCGCTTAGCCTGGTGCGAGTACATAGGGCCGCCGCAGTTTTGGCATTTAATGGCAAACATCTCGTCCATGGAAACGTCCTCCTTTGCACAGGGGCTGTCGACATTAAGTATGTCGAGCAAGCAGGCACATGCCCATACCCATGTGGCCCAAAATGGACCACCCAGGCAGACGAGAAGGCTCGTTCGTTAGCACCGGCAGACTATTGCTGCATTTTCTGAGCATCGGCGCACGGCGCCCCCGTGCGAGCTACACTATCCCCTTAAACATGATTGTGAGGACGACCGCTATGCTATTTGTAAATCGGCTGGTACATACGCTTGTTCCCGGCAGCGAGAGCGAGCCGGTCGATGCATCTTGCCGCACCAACGCGGGCTTTTCCGCAAGCCTCGTCTGCATTGGCCTCAACATCACCCTGTGCCTGGCCAAGGGCATCGCGGGTCTGCTCGCCGGCTCCGTCTCCCTCATCGCCGACGCTTTCAACAACCTCTCCGATGCCTCGAGCAACATTGTGAGCCTGCTCGGTTTCCGCCTTGCCAGCCGCCCGGCAGACGAAGGCCACCCCTATGGTCACGGCCGCTACGAGTACCTAGCCGGCCTGTTCGTCGCCGTCCTGGTTTGCGCCGTCGGCATCAACCTGATCCTCGAGTCGGTCACCAAGATCATCAAGCCCTCGCCCACCGCTTACACGTTTATTTCCCTTGCGGCACTGGCTACGTCCATGCTCGTCAAATTCTGGATGGCCGCGTTCAACCGCGCACTGGGTAACCGCATCGATTCCGAAACGCTCATCGCCACGGCGCAGGACTCCAAAAACGACGTCATCACCTCGGGCTCGGTCTTGGTGGCGGCGCTTATTTCGCAGACGACCGGCTTTGATCTCGATGGCTGGGCAGGCCTGGGTGTGGGCATCTTCATCTGCATCAGCGGCATGGGCCTGGTGCGCGACGCCATCAGCCCGCTGCTGGGACAAGCGCCCGACCCAAAGCTCGTCCAGGAAATCCGCGACAGGATTATGGCCTATCCGCAAGTCCTGGGCACACACGACCTGATGGTGCACGACTACGGCCCCGGTCGCCAGTTCGCCAGCGCACACGTGGAAATGCCCGGCGAGGGCGATGCATTTGAGCACCACGAGATTCTGGACACCATCGAGCACGACATCAAGCGCCAGATGGGCATCGACATCACGCTGCACTGTGACCCCATCGCCATAACCGGCGACGACCTGCGCGGCTGGGTCAAACGCGGCGTCATGCAGATCGATCCCGCGCTCTCCATCCACGACCTGCACGAGCACGACGGCTTCGTTTCGTTTGACTTGGTACGCCCCGACGGCTTTGACATATCCGACGAGGAGCTGCTGGAGCTCGTCACGCGCATCGTGCACGAGCGCCGGCCCGATGCCTCATGCGTCGTCACGTTTGACTCGGGCTTTAGTTCGCCCGAGCGTCCGGCCGAGCAGCTGTAGCCTGCTTAACAGCTAGTTTCCCTGCGCGCCCGAGATGCCGTTTTGCAGGGCGTTCCAGGCATCCGTCGCCATGTCGCCCAAGTTCTGCGCGGTATCGCCCAGGTTTTGTGCCGTGTCGCCCAGCTCTTGCGCCTTGTCTCCCAACTCCTGTGCCTTGTTGCTCAAGTCCTCCAGCGTATTGGAGCTCGAGCTGTCGGCACCGCTTTGGCCGCCGGACGAGTTGCCCGAGCTGTTCTTGTGCGTGAGTTGAATTTCGAGGTTGCCGTTGTCGTTGTAGTAGGCAGAAGTAACGACCCAGTTGGCATCGACGACGGGCGTCGAGCCATCATCGGTCAGGACCACGGCATTCGAAAGATCGGCGCCGCGCGACTTGAGGAGCTTCTTGGCGTTGGACCAGTACTGCCCCGGGATATCGCTCAGATCGACGGTACTAGACGAGGCGGACTCGGTTTGCTCGGCAGCGGTATCGGCCGTTGAACTCCCTCGCTTGTTGAGCATGCCCGACACGATGGCAAACACAACCGACAGCGCAAAGAAAATCGCCAGCACGATGAGGATCTTCTTGATCACGCTCGACGAACGCGACGGCTTCTTCTCCTCGTCCTCGCCATATTGCGGAATCGACTTGGGGTACTCGCGATACGGCTCGCGCGACTCGTAGCGAGGCTGCGCCGTGCGAGGCATATACGTCGTCTGCTGAGGCTGCGGAATGGGATTTTGCGGCAGGTCATCATAGGGATTCGGCGTCGAGGCAGCATAAGAATCCTGCGGTGCGTAATCAAACGGATCCGGAGCTGCGTTGCTATAGGGGCCTTGCGAAGATGCAGCGTAAGAATCCTGCGCCGTGTCGCCATAGCCCATAACCCGGGTGGGCTCGGCAGAAGGCTGCGTCGCGGCGGGGTCGGTATAACCGGGGTTGGGAACAACGCGAGTCGCATCGGCGCTATCGCCAGCCTGCGCGGAACCGTAGCCGCCCATCACGGTTGTCTTGTCCTGATCCATGCAACGATTCCTTTCCGTCGCGCGTGAGCCTCAAGTTATCCATGCATTCTACCCGCGCAAAAGCCTATGATGGGCAGAGTCCGTCGGTATCTACAAGACGTGCGCGGGTCTAAGGATCAAAAAAGCCCCGCCGGGCCTTGGTAGGCACGACGGGGCGGGCAAGCGGCTATGAGCAGCGGGCTTAGAACAGGCCGGTGATGTTGCCGTCGTTGTCGACGTCGATATTCTCGGCCGCGGGGACCTTGGGCAGGCCCGGCATGGTCAGAACACTGCCGGTCAGCGCGACCACAAAGTGGGCGCCGGCGGAAACCTTGAGCTCGCGCACCGTGATGCGGAAGTTCTCGGGAGCGCCCAGGGCCTTGGCGTTGTCGCTAAAGCTGTACTGCGTCTTGGCCACGCATACCGGCAGGTTGCCAAAGCCGTTCTCGCGCAGCTTGGCAAGCTGACGCTTGGCGGCCGGCGTAAAGTCAACGCCGTCGGCGCGGTAAACCTTGGTGGCAACAGCCTCGAGGGCGTCGGCCACATCGGCGCCGTCCTCATAGGCAAACTTGAGCTCGCTCGGCTGCTCAATCAGACGCATGACCTCATCGGCCAGCTCGAGCGCGCCCTCGCCGCCCTTGGCCCAGACCTCGGAAAGCTTAACGTTGACGCCGAGCTTCTGGCACTCGGACTCGATGAGCGCAAGCTCGGCCTCGGTGTCCGTCGGGAATCGGTTGATGGCGACCACGCAGGGCAGACCGTAGACGTTCTGAATGTTGTCGACGTGGCGCAGCAGATTGGGCATGCCAGCCTTGAGTGCCTCGAGGTTCTCCTCGTTGAGGTCGGCCTTGGCGACACCGCCGTTGTACTTAAGCGCGCGGGCAGTGGCGACGACCACGACAGCGCTGGGGCGAACGCCCGTCATGCGGCACTTGATGTCGAGGAACTTCTCGGCACCCAGATCGGCACCGAAGCCGGCCTCGGTAATGGCGACATCGCCAAAGCGCATCGCCATACGCGTGGCCATGATAGAGTTGCAGCCGTGGGCAATGTTGGCGAAGGGACCGCCGTGGACAAACGCGGGCGTGCCCTCGAGCGTTTGCACCAGGTTGGGCTTAAGCGCGTCCTTAAGCAACGCGGCCATGGCACCCTGGGCCTTGAGGTCGCGGGCACGGACGGGCTCGCCGGCAAAGCTATAGCCGACGACAATCTCACCCAAGCGTTCCTTGAGGTCGTTGATGCTCGTAGACAGGCACAGGATTGCCATGACCTCGGAGGCAACGGTGATGTCGAAGCCGTCCTCGCGCGGCACACCTTGGGCCTTACCGCCAATGCCATCGATAACATGGCGCAGCTGACGGTCGTTCATGTCGACGACGCGCTTCCAGGTGATGCGCTTAACGTCAATACCGAGCTGATTGCCCTGCTGGATGTGGTTATCGAGCATGGCGGCCAGCAGGTTGTTGGCAGCACCGATGGCATGGAAGTCGCCGGTAAAGTGCAGGTTGATGTCCTCCATGGGAATGACCTGGGCCCAACCGCCGCCAGCGGCACCGCCCTTGACGCCAAAGACGGGACCGAGCGAAGGCTCACGCAGGGCCACGGCGCTCTTGATACCGCGACGACGCAGGCCATCGGCCAGACCGATGGTCGTGGTGGTCTTGCCCTCGCCCGCGGGCGTTGGGTTGATAGCGGTCACGAGGACGAGCTTGGCCTGGTGATCAGTCGGCTCGTTGAGCAGTGAATAGTCGACCTTAGCCTTGTCGAAGCCGTACGGAATAAGGTGCTTAACGTCGACGCCGGCGTTCTTGGCCACCTCGGTAATAGGCAGCGGCGTGACAGAACGTGCGATTTCGATGTCAGTAGGCATGGGCGGTCCTTTCGTTACCGAATGAGAAAAAGACCAATTCAGCATAGCACGGGCGCGCAATAGTAAAACGCCCATAACCGATGAACGGCGATATGTTTACCCGATGCCCAGCGATAGTCCAACAGCCCGCCAAAACAAAACGCCCTAAACGGTAGGTTCAATCCCCAGGTGCTCAAAGGTGCGGAGGGTTGCCTGACGGCCCTGCGGCGTACGAATCATCAATCCGCACTGCAGCAAATAGGGCTCATAGACATCCTCGAGCGTGCCCGGGTCCTCGCCCACCGCGCTGGCAAGGGTCGTAAGTCCCACGGCGCGACCGGAGAACGTCTTGGCGAGCGTCTCCAAAATGCGAATATCCATCCAGTCCAGACCGAGCTCGTCGATCTCGAAGAACTCGAGCGCCTGGCGACAGATATCGAGCTCGATGGGGCCGTTGCCGCGCACCTGTGCGTAATCGCGCACGCGCTTGAGCAGACGGTTGGCAAGACGTGGCGTGCCGCGCGAACGCGAGCCGATCTCGAGTGCACTGGGATGGTCGATCGTCACGCCCAGGATAGTCGCCGAGCGCGTCACAATCTGCGCGAGCTCCTCGACCGTGTAGTAATCCAGGCGATATGAAATGCCAAAGCGGTCGCGCAACGGGCCGGTCAACATGCCTGAGCGGGTCGTTGCCGCCACCAGCGTAAACTTGGGGATATCCAGGCGAATCGAGCGCGCCGCCGGACCCTTGCCAATCACGATATCGAGGGCAAAGTCCTCCATCGCGGGGTACAGGACCTCCTCGACCGAACGGTTGAGGCGGTGGATCTCGTCGATAAACAGCTGTCTCTTATACACATCTCCGAGCCCACGAGACGGACTCCTATCTCG
>URLR01000057.1 GCA_900548815.1 uncultured Collinsella sp. | reverse complement strand
CTACACGAGCCTTATCGTCGGCAGCGTCAGATGTGTATAAGAGACAGGTGTGGCAGACGGTGGGCGACGTGCCGATCTCGGTTATGAACCAGTACACGCCCAATGCGCTCATGCGCGAGCAGGGCGGCGACCTGGCACGCGCCGTGACGCGTGAGGAGTACGAGCAGGTGCTCGACCATGCCGACGACCTGGGTTTTACGACGATGTTCTGGCAAGAGGGCGGCGCGGTAGACGAGAGCTTCACCCCGGCCTTCGACACCACCGGTGTTCTTACCAGCGCAAAGTAGCGCGTTCGTCGATGATTTTTCTGGGACGGGGATAAAAAATCATCGAGAGGATCGCCTGTTCGAAAAGTTGCCAAAATAGCCGCGCCCCAAAAAGACTGGTTATTGGGCGTTGACAGTTGGCGAGCCGTAGGTAAAATATCGACTTGTCCTGGGGACGTAGCTCAGTTGGGAGAGCGCTGCCGTCGCATGGCAGAGGCCGAGGGTTCGACTCCCTTCGTCTCCACCCTTGGATTTGATAAGCCGCTGACATTGTGTCGGCGGCTTTTTTTAAAAGAAAGGGCTATACCATGGCCGAGCTTGAGTCCCAACCATTGTCCGACGAGGAGCGCGCTGAGTTGGAAGAGCTCCGCGCTGAGAAGGCCCGCCGCGAGGCTCGGGAAGAGGCCCGTCGCGAGCGTGAGGAGCTGGCTGCCCTGCGCGCCGAGCGTGCGAAGGCCGAGGAGGTCGCCTCGAACGCCGCATCCGAGCGCAAGCCCGCGCCCGCACCCAAGCCCGCTGCTGCGAAGCCTGCACCTGCCGCGCCCAAACCTCAGCCTAAAAAGGCCGCTCGTCCCAAGTCCGTCGAGCCCAAGCCGAGCCGTGACGAGATGACCTTTGCCCAGCGCATGGTTGCCTCCAAGGAACCTACGGGCGAGAACGAGATCCCTGGCATGGCGCCGGCTCAAAAAATCATCATTGTCCTTGCCCTCATCGCGTTTGTCATCTTTATGGGCTACACGATCCTGACCAGCATGGGCCTGCTCTAACCGATTTGCATCGGGCGTCATGTCCGCATGCTCTGCTCTCGTCCAACCCTCAAATTCTGCACCACACATCTGAAAGGTCGCCCCATGGCTTTGACCGACATCTCGCATCCCACCGACATTGCAATGCTCACCGATCTGTACGAGCTCACTATGGCCCAGGGCCTGTGGGAGAGCGGCAAGGCCAATGAGCAGGGTTGCTTTACCGCGTTTTACCGTGACCATCCCTTTGGCAGCGCCTATGCCGTCATGTGCGGCACCGCCGAACTGCCCGAGCTGGTCGAGAACCTGCGCTTTACGCCCGAGGATATCGACTACCTCGCATCGCTTGAGGCCCCGGCCGGCGGCGCGATGTTCAAGTCCGCATTCCTCGACTACCTGCGCGATTTTCGTGCGCATGTAAATATCGACGCCGTCCCCGAGGGCGAGCTCGTCTTTCCGCGCGAGCCCATGGTGCGCGTCACCGGTCCTGCGCTCGAGTGCCAGCTGCTTGAGACGGCGCTGCTCAACATCGTCGGGTTTCAGACGCTTGTCGCCACCAAGACGGCGCGCGTGGTGTTGGCGGCCGACGGTCGCCCCGTGGCGGAGTTTGGCCTGCGCCGAGCCCAGGGTCCCGATGGCGGCCTGGCCGTTGCGCGCGCGAGCTACGTTGCCGGCTGCTCCTCTACGTCCAATGTGCTCGCCGGCCGCCGCTACGGTATTCCCGTCTTTGGCACGCATGCGCACAGCTGGGTGATGAGCTTCGATTCCGAGCTCGAGGCCTTCCGCGCCTTTGCCAAGTCGAGCCCCAAGAACTGCACGCTGCTCATCGACACCTACGATGTGCGCGAGGGCTGCGAGCATGCCATTACGGTTGCCAAGGAGATGGAGGCGGCGGGCGAGCGCCTGTCGGCTATTCGCATTGACTCGGGCGACCTCGCCAAGCTCTCCAAGTATGTCCGCGGTCGTTTCGATGCCGAGGACCTGCCCTATGTGGGGATCTCGGTTTCGAACGATCTTGACGAGTATACGATTCAGTCGCTGCTCGACCAGGGCGCGCCCATCGACAGCTTTGGCGTGGGTACCAAGCTCGCGACCTGCTATGACCAGCCGGCGCTGGGCGGCGTGTACAAGCTTTCCGCCCGCCGTGCGAGCGAGGCAGATCCATGGACGCCGGTGGTCAAGCTCTCCGAGCAGCCCTACAAGCGCACGATCCCGGGCGTGCAGCGTGTGCGCCGCTATTACGACGGCTTTGGCGGCCCGGTCTGCGACATGATCTACGACGAGGACCATCTGGCTGGGGAGGGCGCCGCGCGCGGCAATACCCTTGTGGCCGTGAATGATGCCGCCCTGGTGACCGACGTGTCCGAACTTGAGTATCGCGAGCTGCTGGTGCCGATCGTGCGCGACGGCAGTGCGGTGGCTCCGCGTGAGAGCATCCAGGACGCGCGCGAGCGCTGTGTTTGGGCGCTTGATCATCTGGACGCAGCTTTCAAGCGCTTCCTGTACCCGCAGACTTATGTGGTGGGCATGGAGCAGGGCCTGGCACAGGTGCGCGACGAACTCGTGCGCAAGAATATGGCCGCGGCTTCTGCCTTCCCCTGGGCTCACTAATTCCTTGGGCGGTAGGGGCGAGTCACGCTCCCTTGGCCGCCAGCTTGGCCGTTCGCTGAACAGTTGATTGGTTTGACGTATGACGACTTCTTATAAAACGATGGTGGTAAAGATCGGTTCGTCCACGGTGGTGGGCGCCGACGGCAAGGTCAACCGCTCCTTTATCGGCGGGCTTGCCGATCAGGCCGCAGCCCTGCGCAAGCTCGGCTGGCGCCTGGTCGTGGTGAGCTCGGGCGCTATCGCCTGCGGCTATCCCGTGCTGGGCTTCGGCCGCAAGCCGGTCGGCGACCTGCCGAGCCTGCAGGCCTGCGCCTCGGCTGGTCAGTGCATCATCTCGTCGGCCTACGACGAGGAGTTCCATGCGCGCGATCTGCTCACCTCGCTCGTGCTGCTCACGCGCCACGACACGGCGCGCCGCACGTCCTACCTGCACGCGCGCGACGCCCTGCTGCGCCTGGTGGAGCTGGGCGTGGTGCCAGTCGTCAACGAGAACGATACCGTCACCGTCGACGAGATCAAGTTTGGCGACAACGACACGCTGGCGGCGCTTGTGAGCTGCCTGGTTTCTGCCGATCTGTGCGTGACGCTCTCGGACATCGATGGCCTCTATACCGCCAATCCGCACGAGGACCCCACGGCCGAGTTTGTTCCTGTCGTGCATAAGATCGATGCCAAGATTATTGCCTCGGCGGGCGATTCTTCCACATCGGTGGGCACGGGCGGCATGATTACCAAGATCCGCGCGAGCCGCATCCTGATGACGGCGGGCATTCAGAGCGTGATTTGCTCGGGCGAGGAGCCCGATGCGCTCGTGCGCCTCGCCCGCGGCGAGAGCGTGGGCACGCTGTTCGATCCGCCGGCGGAGCGTCTGGACATCGCGCCCCGCAAGCTGTGGATCGCGCTGGGCGACAAGGCACATGGGTCGGTGACGGTTGATGATGGTGCTGCGAAGGCGCTGGTTAGCCGTGGCTCTTCCTTGCTTGCGGTGGGTATTCGCGAGGTCGATGGCCAGTTTGCCGAGGGCGATGTGCTCGATGTGTGCGATCCGAGCGGTATGGTCGTCGCCCGCGGTATCGCCGAGGCCGATTCGGACGTGCTGGAGCTTGCTGCCGGCCGCCGCCAGGACCAGATCGCCAGCAACCGCCTGCTCGCTAACTTGGCCGAGAAGCCGGCGATACACAGGGATAATTTAATCGTCTTCGCCTAACCAATTGACGCTGCAAACGCCCCTAAGCGGCAATCTGACGTTCAATCGTCGGGCATGACCAAAAGGTCAATGCCCTCCTCTTTCACGTCACCTTGCTCGCTTAGGGGCGTTTTCGCTTTCCGTCCTCTTCCTGCAATGTTGCTGTTCTCGGCACTTGGGGACGTTCCTTATGTGCCGGCAGGTGGTGAGTCTCTTTTGTTAGAAGATCTGGCGCAGGTCTCCTCGGTTGAGGGCTTCGTTGAAGAGGTGCTTGAACACCACGCTGCCGTGCAGGCCATCGTGCTCGAACTCGTTAGTCACCCAGGCATGCGAGTTGCCCACGCGGCTGAGCGTATCAAGCTGCAGGCCCGAATCCACGTACATGTCGTCGAAATACACCGCGGCCTGCAGGGGCACCTCGTTGCACGCCAGTCGCTGCGGGTCGTAGATCTTGTCCCAGCTGGTGTCTTCCATCAGCAGGTCCATGGCGGGCTTGAAGGGCTTGAGCTCGGGCATCTGCTCGAACATCCACGGGAACATGGCCTCGCCGGTAAACATGAGCGGGCGCGCGAGGGTGTCGAACTCGGCGCGGTGAGCCTTCTCTTCAGCCGCGGCCCAGCCAATGGGCATAGTGTCACCGTCGGCGTATATGAACTCCTGCAGCGTCCAATACAGCGGATTCGTGCGCGTGTTGGTGCGCTCGAAGGCGCGCATCAAAAAGCTGTCAGATACCGAGGCGTCGCAGGTCAGCGCGCCGTCGCCATCAACAAAAGCGTGATCGATAATCCAATGCATGCGTTCAAAGCTCGGCTTCATGCCAAAGTCGCTGCCCATGAGCTGTAGGCGCTCGACCGTCATCGGCGAGCCGTCGGGCAGCACGGGCTTCTGTGCTTCGAGCGCATCGGCCAGGGCTGCCACGCGCTCGACGTCGGCGGGGTAGCGGTCGTAATACTGCTGCGTCTTGGCGGCCATGCGCGGGAAGGTGTGCGCGTAGACCTCGCTTGCGCTCGCCGGTACGTGGGGGATGCCGCCGCAGGTAAAGCTCGCCGCCACGCCCTCGGGGAAGAGCGACAGGTAGCTCAGCGTCAAAAAACCGCCGTAGCTTTGGCCGAGCGTGACCCACGGCTTGCCGCCAAAGCCCACTAGGCGCAGGTACTCAAAATCGCGCACGATGGAGCTGGCGAGGTGGCGCTTGAGGAAGTCCGCCTGCGAGCGTGCTGTATCGGCGCCGGCGGCCGTTGCGCGATCACCCAGTGCCTTGATCGTGCGTCCGTCCACGCAGCTACTGCGTCCGGTGCCGCGCTGGTCGGGAAGGACCACGCGGAAGTGCTTGACGGCCTCCTCGATCCAGCCGTCGCTTGTGGGCGACAGCGGACGTGGGCTCTCGCCGCCGGGGCCGCCCTGCAAAAACAGGAGCAGCGGCAGATCGTCGTTGATGCGGTCGGGCGCGCAAACCACGCGGTAGAAGAGCTTGATGCTCTCGGGCGCGCCGGCGATGGGTGCCGGCATAGCGCCGCGGCGCATGGTACTGCCGACGGCCAGGAGCATCGGCTCCAGGCCGCGCCAGTCAAGGGGGACGTCGATGCTGTGGTCCTCGACATAAAGGCCGGGGACGTGGTACGAAGTGATGAGGGCCATGTGAGTCTTCCGTTCGTTGCGGTGTTTCGGGTTGACCAATTCTACCGCCGCGGGCGAGGCCATGCGCAAATCGGCTACCATGGTTGCAAACTTCTAGGAGAAAGGGCCGCCTATGTCGGTCGATATAGCCACGTATGTCCACGATCTTGCCGTTGCCGCCAAGGCAGCGTCGGCCTCGCTTGCCACGGCGAGCGATGAGCAGCGCCAGGAGGCCGTGCGCGCCATGGCCGCAGCACTGCGCAACGGTGTCGACTCCATCGTCGCCGCTAACGAGCTCGATATGTCCGCCGCGCGCGATGCGGGCACTTCGGCCGGACTGCTCGATCGCCTGCTGCTGACGCCCGAGCGCGTCGAGGGCATGGCCGCCGGCCTGGAAAAGCTCGCCGAGCTGCCTGATCCCGTGGGCCGCGTGCTCGACCACCGCGTGCTTGCAAGCGGCGTGGACCTGACCCGTGTGAGTGTGCCGCTGGGCCTGGTCGCTATGGTCTACGAGGCGCGCCCCAACGTGACGGCCGACGCCGCGGGCATCTGCATCCGTACCGGCAACGCCTGCATTCTGCGCGGCGGCTCGCTGGCCTATCACTCGTGTGCCATGATCGCCGAGCTGCTGGCCGATGCGCTTGAGGCCAAGGGCTTCCCGCGTGAGGCCGTGTCGATGATCGAGTCCACCGACCGCGAGGCCACTGGCGAGCTCATGAAGCTCCGCGGTGTCGTCGACGTGCTCATTCCGCGCGGCGGTGCAGGCCTGATCCAGCGCTGCGTGCGCGAGTCGCTTGTGCCGGTGATCGAGACGGGCACTGGCAACTGCCACATCTACGTGCATGAATCCGCCGACTTTGATAAGGCGCTCAACATTATCGTTAATGCCAAGACCCAGCGTGTAGGCGTGTGCAATGCCGCCGAGTCGCTGCTGGTCGACCGTGCCGTGGCAGATTCGTTTTTGCCGGCGGTCGTTGCCGTGCTGCACGACCACGGCGTGCTCATTCACGGCGACGAGGCCACGTGCGCCGCATGCGCCGACGCTGGGCTTGCCGAGGGCGACAACTACGTCGCCGCGACTGAGGAGGACTGGGGTCGCGAGTACCTGGCTCTCGAGATGAGCGTGAAGGTCGTGGCAAACGAGGACGAGGCCATCGCACACATCAACCGCTACGGCACGATGCACTCCGAGGCCATCGTTGCCGAGGACACGGATGCTTGCGAGTGCTTCCTGGATGCGGTCGATGCCTCGGCCGTGTACGCCAACGCCAGCACGCGCTTCACCGACGGCGGCGAGTTTAGCCTGGGCGCCGAGATCGGCATCTCGACCCAAAAACTCCACGCCCGTGGCCCCTTTGCCGCCGAGGCCCTCACCACCTACAAATACAAGCTCCGCGGCACCGGCCAGGTCCGCCCCTAACGCCCGCGCAAACAAAAACCACCACAAAGGTGCCTGTCCCCTTTGTGGTGGATTTAGGTGGCGTTGACGGTTAGGCCTGGAAGGTATCTCGGTCGGGGGCGAAGGACTGCATGGCCGCGACCGTGCGGTCAAAGAGCTCGGGGAGCTCCCAGCCCAACATCTCGGCGCCCTGCGAAATCACGTCGCGCGAGCAGCCGGCGGCAAAGCGTTTGTCCTTGAACTTCTTCTTGAGCGACTTGGTCGTAAAGTCCATAACGCTCTTGCTCGGGCGCATGATGACTGCAGCGCCGATCAGACCGGTGAGCTCATCGCAGGCAAACAAGATCTTTTCCATCTGCAGCTCGGGCTTGGGCAGCGAGGTGTTGAAGTCGGACGTGTGCGTCTGGATGGCGCGAATGAGCTCGGGAGACGCACCTTCGCCCTCAAGAATCTCGGCAGCATAGATGGTGTGGTTCATGGGGTCGTCCTCATGCTCCTCCCAATCCAGGTCGTGCAGCAGACCGACGATGCCCCAAAACTCCTCGTTCTCGGGGTCGAACTCGCGCGCAAAGTAGCGCATAGTGCCCTCGACCGTCTCGCCATGGGTGATGTGGAACGGGTCCTTGTTGTGCTCGTTGAGCAGTTCGAACGCGCGGTCGCGGGTGATTCCGGCGGTAAGCGGCTCTGCCATAAGAGACTCCTTGTGCTCGTGGGTATCGATAAGAATGAATACTACTAGAACAAGAAAACCACCACAAAGGTGCCTGTCCCCTTTGTGGTGGTTTTTGGCGCGGATGGGTTAGTTGAGGGCGGCTTGGGCTAGGCGGGCTTCGGCGGCCTCCTCGGTGACGCCAAGGGCCACGGCGAACTCCTCGATGGAGCGGCGTTTGGCCTCCTTGAGTACGCGCATGTAGTAGGAGCTGGGTTTTTTATCAGCTTCCTCGGCCTGGCGAATGCGGTGCATCATGGTCTTTGCCACGCGGACCGTCTCGGGCGCGCCCAGCTTGAGCTGCTGCTTAAAGTGTGTCTCCTCAAGCGAGCTGTTGCGCTCGGTAAAGGTGTCGCACTCCAGCTCGTCATAGTGGCTCAGCAGGTGCTCGGCATCTTGCTGCGAGATGGCGGCGTGCAAACGGTCGGCCTGCGCCACGGGGTACATGAGGATCGTCTGCGCATGTCCCTGCTTGGTCTCGAGCAGCAGCATGGGCTGCGGTGTGTCGTCCCTAAAACCGACGACGGTGCAGACTCCCTGGCCCGGATGAATGACGTGTTGACCGATTGAGAACATGCTACCTCCAACTTATACGAATTTGCGTATGTCTAGAATAACACGCTGACGTGCGCAAACCCTTACTTTATGCAGGAAAAGCACACAACTCTGATAGGTAAGAGTATTCGATAACAGACGCAGCTCATTCACACCTTTATGCATTTTCAACGCCTGCATAATCTGCAGGCAGACTGGCATCTTTGAGTGACTCCATACAAGCTGTAGTCATTTTTGTGCATATGCAATATCGATTGGCTTTACCCTGCGACAGTGCCCGTCGCTTGTGATAGAGTGCTACAAACTCTGGCTTTTGCCCTACGAGTGACCAAGAGCTCGGGGGCTTTAACACAAGGAGGATCTATGCCCGAGAAGATTGAAGAGCTGGTACGCGCTGCGCTTGCTGCGGCCCAGGAGGCCGGCGACCTTTCCGCATTTGAACTTGACGATTGCGCTATCGAGCGACCGGCTGACACTTCTCATGGCGAGTGGACCTCTACCATGGCCCTGAAGTCCGCCAAGCTGGCCCACTGCGCCCCGCGCAAGATCGCCGAGGCCATCGTTGCCCATATGCCCGAGGACCCCGCGATCGAGAAGGTCGAGATCGCAGGCCCCGGCTTCATCAACTTCTACCTCTCCGTTGCCGTCAAGAATGCCATCTTTGGCGAGGCTCGCGAGAAGGGTATGGACTTCGCTAAGTCCAACGTCGGTGGTGGCCTGAAGACCCAGGTCGAGTTCGTTTCCGCTAACCCCGTCGGCCCCATGCACATCGGCCACGGCCGCTGGGCCGCGCTGGGCGACTCGCTCTGCCGTGTTATGGACCACGCCGGTTACGACATCCAGCGTGAGTTCTACATCAACGACCACGGCTCTCAGATGAACACCTTCGGCAACTCCATCAGCACGCGCTATATGCAGCTTGCCGACATCATCGCCAAGCAGGGCGTGGATATCGACGAGGCTCACAAGCTGCTGATCGCCGACCGCGACGCCTTCGTTGCCGACGAGAACGACGAGCATCCCGAGACCCATCCGTACCAGGACAACTTTGCCGAGACTCTGGGCAAGGACTCCTACGGCGGCGACTACATCATCGACGAGGCCGCCGAGTTCTGGCGCACCGATGGCGATAAGTGGGTCGAGGCCGATCCTCAGGAGCGCATGGAGAGCTTCCGCGAGCGCGGCTATGTGAAGATGGTCGACAACATGCGCGACCTCTGCCACGCCGTCAATTGCGACTTCGATCGTTGGTTCTCCGAGCGCTCGCTGTATGTGAAGGACACCGAGGGCGAGACCGCCGGCACCTCCGCCGTCGACCGCGCTTTTGAGAAGCTCGACAAGATGGGCTACCTCTACACTAAGGACGGCGCCCTGTGGTTCCGCTCCACCGACCTGGGCGATGACAAGGACCGCGTTCTGATCAAGTCCGACGGCGAGTACACCTACTTCGCCTCCGACGTCGCCTATCACTGGGATAAGTTCCAGCGCGTCGACCACGTCATCGACATCTGGGGCGCCGACCACCACGGCTACATCGAGCGCGTCCGCTGCGTCTGCGATGCCTTGGGTTACCCCGGCAAGTTTGAGGTTCTGCTGGGCCAGCTCGTCAACCTGCTGCGCAACGGCAAGCCCGTCCGTATGTCCAAGCGTAAGGGCACCATGGTGACCCTGCAGGAGCTCGTCGACGAGGTCGGCTCCGACGCTGCCCGTTACACCCTCATCTCCAAGAGCTCCAACCAGATGGTCGACTTCGATATTGAGGCTGTTAAGAAGCGCGATAACTCCAACCCGGTGTACTACGTGCAGTACGCTCACGCCCGCGTGTGCTCCATCCTGCGCCGTGCCGCCGACGTTACGCCCGAGCAGGCTGACGAGATGGGCATGAAGGCCGTCGCCGCCAAGGCCATCGGTGAGAACGTCGATTACTCGCTGCTGACCGACCCGACCGAGCTCGCCCTTTCGCGCAAGCTCAACGAGCTCACCGACCTCATCGCCAGCTGCGCTCGCGACCGCGCCCCGTTCCGTCTGACGCACTTTGCTGAGGAACTCGCCGGCGACTTCCACAGCTTCTACGCTGCCTGCCAGGTGCTGCCGAGCGAGGGCCGTCCCGTCGACCCCGAGCTTTCGCGTGCCCGTCTGGCCGCTTGCGATGCCGTCCGCGTGGCGCTCGCCCTGGTGCTCACCCTCGTTGGCGTTTCCGCGCCCGAGCAGATGTAATCTGCGAGTCATTTGACTGCGCAAGTTTGGTTTAACTGAGCCTTGAAAGCCCGATCTCCCACGGAGGTCGGGCTTTTTGCAAACGCCGACGTATTGACGAATTTGGAACTGCTGGAAATACGAAACTATGCCGGTTTACTACGATGAAATGAGAAATTCCAACCACGCCGGCTTTTCGCAAAAAAGTGCAAGGCATCTACCTGCGGTTTTAGTTCAACAAGTTTCGGAGTGGTCGCGGTTGAGCGATTCATCGTAGTAAACCGTCATAGTTTTGGCGGAGGCAGTCAGATTTGTGGGTGTTAAACCAAAGATTGTCCCTTTTGACTAGTCGTTTAAGAACGTCCTCAATGACTAAGTTGCAGGTGGTTGCGGTTGTGTTACACTAACGCTGCGTATATGACGCAAATATCTCGATACAGATCAATGATGTCCGTCGGTATTTGACGGAGCTAGACTGTTTAGCCGCCCTGAAGGTTTATGCAGGGAGCATGTGATCACAGGGCTTGAAAAGAAAGTTGAGCAAACACTGTGTCTGATCAACAGCAAGAAAACGAAATAACGACGACGCAGACCGCTCCCGCTGCACCGGTTGCGTCGGACCAGGTCGCGGCGCCCGCGCAAGCCTCGGCTCCTGAGACGCCTAAGGCTGCTTCGACGCCTACGCCTGCAGCGGCTGAGAAGGCCGTGCCTGCAACTGGTGAGGAGGCTGCTCCGGCAAAGCCCAAGCGTACGCGCCGCACGACCAAGCCTGCTGCTGACGGCGAGGAGGTCACCAAGCCCAAGCGCCGTACCACGCGCACGACGCGCGCCAAGCGCACCGTTGCAGCTGACTCCTCGGCGCCGATTTCCGATGAGGTCGCGCAGGCACGTGCGTTGGCGCAGATTAGCGAGGCTCAGGTGGTGCGCGCCCGCCGTCGTGCTGCCGAGCGCGAGGCCGCGGCTCTGACCGAGTTTGCAGCCCCGTCTGTGCCCGAGACCCCTGCCGCCGACCAACCGACCGAGAAGCCGGCACCGCGCACACGCCGTCGCACGGCTGCTAAGGCCGAGCAGGTTGCTGAACAGGTAACCCCCGAGCTCACTGAGGCTTCGGTCCGTTCCGCGGCAGGGGAGGGCGCATCGCCAACTGAGCCCGCTGCGCCTGTCGAGGCCAGCGAAGTTCCCGTTGTCGATCCGGCTTTGCGCCCGCACCGTCGCGGTCGCAAGCCCAAGGCCTTCGTCGAGGCAGAGAAGGCCGCAGCCGCAGCCGCAGCTGCTCGGGATGCTGCGGCGACCGCCGAGTCTGCAACCGCTGCCGATGCACCCGTTCAGGATGCTGCGACTTCCGAGGCCGCTCCCGCCGATGCCGAGCCCGCCGACGTCCGCCCCGGTCGCAGCCGTCGCACTGCTGTTAAGCGCACGTCCAAGGCTAAGGCTGCCAAGAAGGGTGCGTCCGAGGATTCCGACGAGACGACCGCCGATGCATCGACTGATGCCGCCGAGCCCCAAGACGTCGAACAGCCTGCGTCCGAGAAGCCCAAGCGCGGTCGTAAGAAGTCCGCTAAGGCCAAGGCGTCCGAGCATCAGGCCTGTCTCTTATACACATCTCCGAGCCCACGAGACGGACTCCTAGCTCGTA
>URLR01000056.1 GCA_900548815.1 uncultured Collinsella sp. | reverse complement strand
CCCTAATCTAGCAACGGTTTAGAGTCTACTAGATTGGGGGGACGGGGGCCAAGCCCGCACAGTTAGCGTCGGCGTGACGTCCTTCGTCTACAGCACGGTTAAATGCATCGAACAAATGGGCTGCTTCCTCGGGACGCGAGGAAGCATCTAAAACAGTGTTGAGAATGTCTCCCGCATCACGTCCGTGTGTCTCCGTCGCAGGAACCGACGTGGTCTCGCCATCAAGAATGCAAATATTGTCACGAGGCACTGAAGCCACGACAACCGGCGAATGCGTGGTCACGACAAACTGCACGTTGGGGAAGATGCGAACGAGGTCCTCCAGAATTCGTGCCTGTCAACGAGGGTGCAAATGAAGGTCGATCTCGTCAATCATTACCACGCCCGGCGTCTTGAGCACACGATCCCCTAGTGCGGGGTTCAACATCGCCATGCGATATGCGATGTCCGCAAAAAGGCTCGACGTGCCACGATATCCGTCGCTCATAGAGTGAATCCTATCGCGATGGTAACTACCATCGGCAGTGCTTATATGTAAACACCAGCTGGCCGAGTTCGGCATCAAAATCGACCATCGCGTCCACGGTAGAAGCAGCGGCATCAAAACATGAGGCCGGTGCCTTTTTAACCGCAGAGAACAGTGCGCTGTCACGCCTATTCTGCTACTCCCAAATGGATTGAGATTTAAACCATGCATTCATACGTGCATCGTTCGAAGATGCCTGTAGGGCACCTTCGAACCCACGCGTCCTGTTGGGCAACGATTGGTCTTTAGGTTCAGTCCGCGTCCACAATCGATCGGTCCCATAACGAGCAAGAATGGGAAGGACAACCGTCTCGCCACTGCCGACATTTTTATTGCAGCCGATCGCTGACATCCATTACAGGCGCAGCGTCAGCAATAGTCGTGCAGCCCTTGGCAGTATTAGGCGAACGCAACTAAAACCGTTGCAAATGCAATTAGGTATAATTCTTCCAAATCGCCTAGAGAAAGTGTTTGAATGCTGACCGTAATCGTGCCTACTTACAATGCCGAGCCGTATCTTTCTCAGGCTATAGGCAGCCTATTAAACGAAAACAAAATCGAACTGGAAATCCTCGCCATCAACGACGGATCCACCGACAACTCGCTCGCCATTATGCAAGATTTCGCTGCGCGCGACTCACGCGTTCGAGTGATCGATAAGGCAAACCAGGGTTACGGCGCAACCTGCAATCTGGGCATTCGCGAGGCAATGGGCGACTGGATTGCCATCCTCGAGCCCGATGACTGGATCGAGCCCGGAATGTACTCCGACATGTTTGCCTTTGCCAAGCGCGAATTTGGCGGTCCGAACAAGCTCGATATTATTGAGACCCCGTATTGGATCATTCGCAACCCCGATACCCCCCAAGAGGTCAAACTACATTGCGCATATCGTGGTCGCATCAAACCGTCTCGGCAACCGTTCACCATTCACGACGCTCCACACCTGCTGGCCCATCATCCGTCCATTTGGTCGGCAATCTATCGTCGCGACTTCCTAATGCAAAACAATATCTGGTTTAAGGAAATCCCCGGTGCGGGCTGGGCCGACAATCCATTCCTTGTCGAAACGCTCTGTCAGGCAAAGGCGATCGCTTACTGGCCCAAGCCGTATTACTGCTACCGCGAGGAAACACCCGAAAAGGCAGCTGCTCTGGCAAAGCGTGACCCCTTGATGCCGTTTAATCGCTGGAACGACATGGTCGATATTCTTGAGCGGCTCAACGTCACCGACCCCGCCGTTTGGACACCCCAAATCACACGTGGCTTCACCTATATGGGCATCATGATTGAGCACACCGGAATTGATGGCCACCCCGAAATCGAGCGGGCGATCCACAGGATGTTCGAACGCATGCCGCAAGAGCTGGTATTTGCCAATCCTCGCATTACCCCTGCGGCCAAAAAGCTCTATGCCGAGTATATGGGCATCGCCAACCCTAAAATCAGCTACCGCGCATACGCCAAGGACCTCGTGGGCGAGGGCCTGTATAACGTATGGAACAAGGGGCCCAAGCAAACTCTAAAAATGATCACATCGCACTTTGGTTCATACAACGCACGCGCTGGAAAATAGTCTGATGGGCAGCAAAACAAGCAGAAACACCTCCATCGAAGCGCTGCGCTTGGTAGCGGTCGCTGGCATCGCGGTATTCCACACGTTTCAGTGGACCTTCCAGGCCGTCTGCATCAGCGTGCCGGAATATGCACCGCTCGCCGCCTTCCCCTATTCGGGACTGCTGGGGTTCATTAACTTGCTTGGCTGCTGGGCCAACGAGGTCTTCTTTATGATCTCGGGCTATTTTCTCATCGCCTCGGCCGCGAGTGCTTGGGACGGTGGGGCAACGTGGAAGTCGCAAATGCAACGGACGGCGCAGCGCCTGGGCAAGGTCATTATGCCCACTGCGTTTTATTGCCTCGCGGCGCTCGCGTGGTCCACGGTCGTCTCCCCAATTCCCGATGTTACCCTCAACACGCACTACTGGTATACGCTTGGGCTTGAGTTTATCTGGGTCTATGCCGCCACAGTTTTCATGGCGCCATGGTTTGGACTGGCCAAGAGCCGACTCTCCCAGAAAACCTACACGACGACGGTCATCGCCGTTGGAATCCTCGTATTCGTTGTTAACGGGTATTTGGCCGCCATGAGTGCGACAAGCGCCGGCGAGTTTTCTTGGCTCCAGAAGCTCATGAGCGCTACCACGTACGTAGTCGCATTTTTGATCGGCGGGCTGCTCCGCGACGTTACCAATACCATGAATTCGGACAGGGCGGGCGCCTTGGGCATGCGCTCGCTCGCAGCGGTTTTGGTGCTCACCGCCATCCTGGAAGGCGAACTCTCCTTCACCGGCAAACTCGCGGCGATGGCAACCCTCTCCTACAAATCGACCTCGCTGATCTCGTTTGCCCTCGCCGCCGCCTCCCTGCTCTTTGCGGCTACCCGACGCAGTGCCTCAGGCAATTCGCGGACTGCAGGTGCCATCGTCACCTTATCGACCGCCACGCTCGGTTTCTATGTGATGCAGTCGCTCACCAGTAGCCTGTGGCGTCCCGTCTTCAATACGTTGCTCGCAAACATACTGGTCAGCCAAAACAGCCCGGCAGTTATGTGTATCGTCACGGGTACCGTCATTAGCATCGTCTTTGCCCTGGCGCTTCTCACCATCGACGCAGCTAGAAGCCTTATCGCTCGCAAGCTCAAGCGGCAATAGACACGCTGCCGTAAGACGCTAAAGCCGCTACAGCCGTGGCAGGTTCCTGCGTTTTATTCAAAGCTTGCCGCCAAGGTGCGCCGAGCCTTTACAATAGGACAGTCCCAAGGACGTATTCGATAGCTTCCGCGCAGCACTCGCCCGCCGCGCGTGAAAGGATATATTGCCCCATGCCTTCAACCCTCCCCGCTCCCATCGATAAGCTCGCCATCGTCGTCGTTACGTACAAGCGCCAGGAACTCCTGGCCAACTTGTTCGACTCCATGACCGAGCTCACGGCAACGCCCTGGCGCATCGTGATTGTCGATAACGAGAATTCGCGCGAGACCGAGGCCATGTGCACCGCATTCAACGAGCGCTTGGCCAACCTGTGGGGCATCGACACCGAGCAGCCCGACGCGCAGGGCGGCACCGACCGCGTCATCTACGCACCGCAGCTCGAAAACGGCGGCGGTGCGGGCGGCTTCTCCGCCGGCACTAAATGCGCCTACAACCTGGGCGCCCAGTGGTTCTGGGTGATGGACGACGACGTGCTCGTCATCCCCGAAGGCATCGAGCGCTTGGCCAAGTGGACCGACCGCTACGATGTCATCCAGGGTTCGCGCCTGGACTTCGACGGCGGCGCCTTCTTTTGGCAGTACCAGCTCATCCTTTCGCTTGGTATCCCCAACCCCATCGCTAAGTGGGACCTGGGCCCCAAGGGCTACCGCGCCATGAACCAGTTGTGCTTTGAAGGCGGCCTGTTCTCGCGCCGCGTGGTCGACAAGATCGGCCTGCCGGATGCGCGATTCTTCATCTACGGCGACGACGCCTGCTACGGCTACGTGGCCAGCCAGCACTTCCCCGCCGCCGTTGTTGCCGACGTGGTGCTCAAGCGTGCCCGCGCTGTCTCTAACTGGGATATCGCCGGCAAGCGCCAGCTCAACTCTACGAGCGACACCAACCGCTACTACATCATGCGCAACCGAGGCTTCCTCGCTCGCTATATGCAGATCTACGGTGACTACCACCCCATGCTGTTCCGCCTGGGCAATGCCGCGACCTTCTGCAAGGAATTCATTCGCCTGGCTGCGGTCGATAAGTGCTTTAAGACCGGTATTCCGGCGCTGCGCCGTGGCATGAAAGACGCCCGCAAGATCATCAAGGATCCCAACTGGAAGCCCATGCCGCCCATGAAGGACGCGGAACAGTAAAGGGCTTTCGCCCGCCGCTACAGACGTTGGCACACCACGGACGCACGCTGCCCATCAAAACCGAACCCCCAGCGCATGCGACCCACGCCGGGTCGCGGCACACGGATTTCGTCGATGCCGTCGCGCTCTATGTCGAGCAGCGCCTGCACGGCCAGCAATTCCAGGCCCAGCGCATCCACACCGGGGTCATACATCATGTTGATCGTTATCAGCGGACGTTCATCGAGCATACCGATCGTATCGGCTATGTCGAACACGGCGCCCGTAGGAAAAACCTGGATGTCGCAGCGACCCACGCCACACTTTCGCCTCGAGGCAGGATTGGCATAGCCCGGCAAGCCAAAGCAGAGCCCCTGCAAGAGCAGATGATATGGCAGTGGCGCATCTGGGTCGGTCGCACCGATTCCCGCATCTCCTAAGATGCGGCTTAGCGCCCGCCTCACGGTATCCTCGTTCCCATGGCACAGCCCGTCGCGAAACGCATCGACGTCTCGAATGTCTTCTGCAGCGCACTCAAACCACTCAATAATCACTAGACGCAAGGTCTGGCGAAGCTCGTTATTGGGCAATCGCAAAGCACGGAGGCGATCGCCATGCTCCGGCTCCTCAGTCATATCCGTCGTGAGAAAACCGGACAGATACAGCGCTGTCCACATGCCATCGTCAGGCGAGACATCTGGCTCTGCAGTGCCCAAACAAAGCGGGACCTCAGCGCACCCATGGGCCTCGAGCAAATCAAACAAGACCGAAAGGCGGTCGAGATTCCACCCGGCAACTACCCTACTCAGACAATCGGCATATCCATACAGATCGGCACGCACAGGCGCCGTGCAGCCTCGGCCCAGAAAACCGATCACACGCGCTGGACTCGAGCAATAGGCCCTACCAAACCGATATCCCTCGAGCCATTCACGTGCATCATCCAGGAATTCCTCGCGCCCAGCATGATTCAACAGAGCCTGGACCTCGGCATCCGAAAAGCCGAACCAACGGTCACACCAGGTCGAAAGCGGCGTCGTCAGACAATACGAGCAGCAGTGCAAAGAAAGCGCCGCTTCGGCAGGGCCGGGACACTCCCCCATCAAACACGTCAGCCGCAACGAATCGCGCGCAGCAGCAATGGCGTCGAACAGCACGCGATCGAATAGATCCGCCGAATCGGCGCCGGAAGCGCCCCTTGCGCTCATACGGCCCAACCACGCCACGTCGTACCCATCAACGAGCAATACAACCTGCTCATCGTAGGCAATCTCCAGCAGCTCTATGAGCACACCGAGCACCGAGTCAACCTCGTCCTCGCTCGCCGCGCCACGCGCAACGCGTTCGATGTGACGCACCTTGTCTCGAGCTAAATCCGGAGCCTCCAAAAGCGCCAGCAGACGAGCGCACTCGCCCGAAAGAGCATCGCGCACGACGTCGGCAATAGCGGCGCCACGCCTCGCAGCGCCAGAAAAGTCCAGCGATATCACCGGATAGCAAGCATACTCATCCCGATAGCGCCCGCCGTCTGCATCCCAAATCTGAGCATCGGCAAACAAACGCTGACCAGCGCGACTGACCGCCGGACGCTCCAGAAAAGCCCTGAGCATCGACAAGTTCATGCTCTTGCCAAAACCCTCGGGTCGACAGCACACCACAACGGACGCGTCGCAATCCAACACATCTGCAATAAACATGGTCTTGTCGACCAGCGTGCAGCAACCAAGAGCCTCCGCATAGTCGTGCATGCCAATGGGTAAAGCCGCATCGTCGGCACAGCCGATCAAACGCACGCCAAAGCCGTCAGCACAACCATTATTTGCCTGTTCAGACACCAAAACGTTCCCCCTAAATCGCAACACGATGCCAATTGTAATGACCGCCTCGCGCGTACCGATATCGCCGCGCAAACATATCGGGCAACGGTAGCAACAAGAGGTGTGAGGGGGCACAACTAATCGTTGCACAACAAAACGGGGCCCGATGCATTCGCACCGGACCCCGTCCCGACTATTTAGTTATCTGGCAATTGAGAGCCTACTCCTCAGAGTCGTCCTCTCCAGAAGCTTTCTTCTGCTGATCGAGCTTATGCTTACCACTTACGATAGACGTAGCGCCCAGTGTGGCCAAGCTCGCGCTGGCAAGGCTCGCCATCACAATCAGATCGCCCGTCTTGGGCATGTTGCCGCCCGAGGACTTGGTAGCTGTAGTCGTCGTGGTCGTGGTGGTCACCGTTTTGGAGTCATTTTGCTCCTGATTCTGGTTGTCAGCACCGCTCTTGTCGTCGTCTTCGGACTGTTTCTTTTCGTCCTCGGTCTTTTTCTTTTCGCCCTCGGTTTTGATCTTGTCCTTCTTCTGAGTGGACTTGTCGTCCTTCTCCTCCGAGCTAGAACCCTTATCGGATACGGTCTTCTCGGAAGCCTCATCCTTGGAGTCGCCCTTTGCGGCCTCGGTCTTTTCCGTGGAAACCTGATCAGAGTTGTCCTTGTTCTGAGTCGAGCCATTATTGACGCCAGCCATCAGCGAAGAGCCCAGCGTAGAACCAAGCTGCACGGAGAAAGAGGGCTTCTTATCCGGCGAAGCAACGGGAGCGTCCGGCGCCTTATTCGAGTCGTCCTTGGAAGCATCGGAATCAGGGGTTGCGTCAGAGCCAGAGCCGTTGTTAGAGCCAGTGTCAATGGACGAATCACTCGAGCCGGTAGATGAGTTAGAGGTGTCAGCGTCGGTCGAACCAGAAGCGTCGCTGCCCGTATTGCCGGCAGAGCTTGAAGACGAATCGCCCGCAGCAGAGCCGTTCGAATCGGAGCCGTTCGAGGTAGAGCCGTCGTTGGTAGTGTCACCAGCAGAGCCATTACCGTCAGCATCGGTCGAGGGCGCATCCATCCTGTCATCGTTGACATCGTCACTCGAGCCGTCATTCGAATCAGGTGTCAGCGAGGGCGCCGGCGCAGGCTCGGGCTGCACGGGCGCCGCGGCGGCAGCATCGTCCTCAGCGATATAAACCAAGCAGTCCTTTAGCTCGTTGCGGTAGCGGTTCTTCCAGCCCTCATGATACTGGGGCTGGCTCGAATACTTGGTCGCCACGTTATTGACCACGCTGTTGGAGAGCGCCGTCACAAACTCGCGGTCGGACATATCGTTGGAAAGATTCGCCCAACGGAAGAAGTCCCTGCAACCACCGGTGCCGCACATGTTGGTGATGCTCCACACCATGCCCTTGACGCAATCGGCGCGGCCCGAAATATCAATGCCCAGGCCGCTCTTGAGCCACGCCTCGGTCACCGCATAGTACGAGTTGTACGCATACGCATCCTGCAGAGCCGAAAACTCAGCAGGATCGGTGTTATAAGCACCCTGGAAGGCCTCCTGTGCAATACGGCCCAGCTCGGTAAGCTGGCCGTTCTCGTACATGGCATTGCTCGCGTTGGAAATCTCGCTGCCGCGATCAATCGCATCCTTGAGCATGCCGTACTTGGCAGAATCGTAGTTGTAAACCTGCTTCATAAACGGAATGAGCGACCAACGACGGTCGAACTGGTAATAACCCAGCGCGTTGTAGCCGTCACCATACGAAAAGCCCTGGTTATAGTTGCCATGGCTCTCATATTTGGTGAAGTACTTCATCTCGGGAGTCACGTTGACAAACGAAACGCCCTGGACCGACCTCAGCACGCCCGAGAAGGACTGTTGGGTGTAAAGGCCCTTATCGATATCGGTGGCATCCGAGGCAATGCCCGGCGTGGGCTCCTCGGCAGCGGCGGGTGCCGGCGCGGAAACGGCGCCAAACGAAAGCGCCAGCGTCAGGCCCGCGACAATAGCAGAATGCTTGGGCTGCATAAGATCCTCCCTGCATTGGTGTAGTTAAAGTTCAGTTTGCAAAGATAAAAATAAGTATTGCAGCTCGCCCGTTGTTGCACAACAACCCCTCGGTAAACGGCAACAACCCTCCGCGAAATCTTAAGGAATTACGAAATCTTAAGAAATTAAACAAACTGGTCGTCGGGCGCCAACAGAAGCTCGCCGTAACGCTCCATCAACCCGTCCCTCAACTGGCAGAAAGCAGGGATATAGACGTTCAAGATGCGCTGAATCAAATCTTGAGCGAGCTTGTTGTCATAGATATGGACGTTCGTATTGCGATCTCTGAGCATATCTAGCCAGGCCGCCTCATCAATAAAGTCGTAGAATCGGTAGGACTCCTTCAAGATGGCACGAGGAGACCCCGACGCGGCAAGCGTGGCGCCCTCATACTCGAGCAGACGCTTAAGGAGCTTCCAGCTCAGTTCAAATTGAAGATTGAACTTATTAATCAATCCACTCTGAACAAAATCATTGTTGAGATCCTGATTGGGCGCATCCTCAAGATTCACCAAGGCGCTGGCAAAGTTCTCATATTTTTTCATACAGAATCACACCATCCCTGGCAATTTCATCGAGCAATTGCTGCGATAAGGACTCGTCGAGATTGACGACATCTACATCCAAAAGAGTATCAAGACGCTCCTCGATCAAATATGAGAAACGGCCGAAATCCCGGCAACCTGCTACGGCGATGTCAATATCGCTCTTAGGCAAATTGTCACCTCGAGCGCGGGAACCAAACAGCACAACCTTCTCGGCGTCACATTCCCGAGCAAAAACTTCGATTTGCTTGTACACCTTGTCGAGAGATGCCATTTGCACCCCTACAGCTTAATATCGAAGTTGATTTCGGGGACGGCGGCCAAGTCAGCCAGCGTTACACCGTCGACATAGTTCTCGATGACCTCGTCCAGACCACGCCAGAACTTGACGGTGGAACACAGGTCACTGCGGGCGCAGCTGTTGTCGATGCCATCGCACGCCACTGGAGCCGTGCTGCCCTCGACGGCGCGCAGGATGTCGCCGGCACGCACCTCGGCTGGATCCTTGGCCATCATGTAGCCGCCGCCCTTGCCGCGTACGCTCTTAAGCAGGCCCGCCTTCATGAGCGGACGAACCAGCTGCTCCAAATACTTTTGTGAAATACGCTCGCGGTCAGCGACCTCGCGAAGGGCAATCTTGCCCTCGGCGTCACCAAGCGCTGCGATATAGATCATCAGACGGAGGGCATAGCGGCCCTTAGAAGAAATGAGCATACCTACCCTCTCATCGTAGCCGAGACAAAATACCAGGCTTGTTTGTCCCAAATCTTATGCACGCGGGGCAAACAAGCCTGATTATTATGTCCCACATCTAAAAAGTCGAGTGGATTAGTCGGGTTTTCCCTTGACTAACGCCGAACCCATAGTAACTTTATTCCGAGAAGATTCCTAGGGTTTAGTACACCTATGAGTACACCATATACAGAGAGGGACAGCATGAGCGCAAATCCGCTGCTTTCCATCGAAGGTCTGACCGCCTCCGTGGACGAGAAGACCATCCTCCACAACGTCAACCTTAACGTCGCCGCTGGCGAGACCCACGTGCTGATGGGACCCAACGGCGCCGGCAAGTCCACCCTCGGCCACCTGGTCATGGGCGACCCCGTTTACACGGTCAACGACGGCCGCATCGTCTTTGACGGCCAGGACATCACCGAGCTCACTACCGACAAGCGCTCGCGCGCCGGCCTGTTCCTGAGCTTCCAGGCCCCGGTCGAGATCCCCGGCGTGCCACTGTCGAGCTTTTTGCGCGCCAGCATCGCCGGCCGCCCCGGCCTGGAGATGAAGGGCAAGGAATTCCGCCGTCGCGTCAAGGAGCTCGCGGCCGAGCTCAACATGGATACCGCCTACCTCAACCGCGAGCTGGGCGTAGGTTTCTCGGGCGGCGAGAAAAAGAAGGTCGAGATGCTCCAGCTCCTGCTGCTGCAGCCCAAGCTCGCCATCCTGGACGAAACCGACTCCGGCCTGGACGTCGACGCCCTGTCCACCGTCAGCCACGGCATGGACGCGTATCGCAAGAGCTGCGACGGCTCCATGCTCATCATCACGCACAACACGCGCATTTTGGAGCACCTGGATGTCGACCGCGTCCACGTTATGGTCAAGGGCCACATCGTGCGCGAGGACGACGCCTCGCTCATCCCCTGGATCGACAAGAACGGCTTTGAGACCTTCGAGCGCGAGGCCGCCGAGCAGCGCGCCCAGGCCGAGTCTGCCGCTGCCGAGCAGCAGGCGTAAAGGGGCGACGCAATGACCAAGAACCGCACCGAGGTCGCGGACATCGACCGCAGCCTCTACGACTTCACCTATGGCGAGGAGGGATTCGAGCGCCTCGACGCCGGCATCACGCCCGACATCGTGCGCGAGATCAGCGCCAAAAAGGACGAGCCGCAGTGGATGCTCGACCTGCGCCTCAAGTCCCTCGAGATCTTCAATCGCTTCCCCGACCCGACGTGGGGCCCCTCCATCGAGGGCCTGGACATGGATAACATCGTCACCTATGTCAAGCCCAACACCGACCAAAAGCACGACTGGGAGTCGGTGCCCGACGACATCAAGAACACCTTTGAGCGCCTGGGCATCCCCGAGGCCGAGCGCAGCTACCTGGCAGGCGTCGGCGCGCAGTACGACTCCGAGCTGGTCTACCACAACATGCAGGACACGGCGTCCAAGATGGGCATCGTCTACTCCGGTATTGAGGAAGCCCTGCATGACCCGCAGTGGGAGCCGCTCATCCACGAGAAGTTTATGACGCTCATCCCGCCCACCGACCACAAGTTTGCGGCCCTGCACGGCGCCGTGTGGTCGGGCGGCTCGTTTGTCTACGTGCCCAAGGGCACCAAGTTGGACTTCCCGCTGCAGAGCTACTTCCGCCTTAACGCCAAGGGCGCCGGCCAGTTTGAGCACACGCTCATCATCGTCGAGGACGATGCCGACCTGCACTTCATTGAGGGTTGCTCCGCGCCCAAGTACAACGTGGCCAACCTCCACGCCGGCGCCGTCGAGCTCTTTGTGGGCAAGCGTGCGCACCTGCGCTACTCGACCATCGAGAACTGGTCCAAGAACATGTACAACCTCAACACCAAGCGTGCGCGCGTGGACGAGGACGGCGACATCGAGTGGATCAGCGGCTCCTTCGGCAGCCACGTGGGCTACCTCTACCCCATGAGCGTGCTCAACGGCCGCCGCGCCCGCTCGAGCTTTACCGGCATCACCTTTGCCGGCGCCGGTCAAAACCTCGACACCGGCTGCAAGGTCGTGCTCAACGCGCCCGAGACCTCGGCAACTGTCGAGACCAAGGGCATCTCCAAGAGCGGCGGCATCCAGACGTTCCGCAGCTCTATCGTGGCGACACCCAAGGCTGAGGGCTCCAAGGCAACCGTGAGCTGCCAGTCGCTGATGCTCGACGACCAAAGCCGCTCCGACACTATTCCGGCCATGGACATCCGCGCCAAGAACGTCGACATCGGCCACGAGGCCACCATCGGCCGCATCGGCGACGATAAGGTGTTCTACCTGATGAGCCGCGGTATCTCGGAGGAAGAAGCCCGTACCATGATCGTCAACGGCTTTGCCAACCCGGTCTCCAAGGAGCTGCCGCTGGAGTACGCCGTCGAGATGAACAACCTGATCAAGCTCGAGATGGAAGGAGCGATCGGATAATGAATCAGACCACGAACACCGCTGCTACCACCCTTGAGCAGGTCAATGCGATGCCGGCTGCCACATGGGGCTGGCTGAAGATGAACCAGACCAAGCTCGAGCTCTCTGACGAGCTTGCCGCCGCTCCCGCCGAGACCGTTAAGGTTGAGGGCTTGGA
>URLR01000055.1 GCA_900548815.1 uncultured Collinsella sp. | reverse complement strand
GGCGTCGTCGTCGGCGACGATGAGCCAGTAGCCGCAGGGCAGCTCGGCCGCCGTGCCCGCGTTAAGGGCCACGGGCACGGCGCCAGAGCTCTGGAGGGAACGAGCGAGCTGTGCGCTCAGCGCGCTCGTAAGGTGGGAATCGGTGTTGAGCCACTCGGCAGCTTCCTGCGCGGTGGTCTGGGATTTGGGCATGCCGGCGCTGTGCAGCACGGGCAGCGCGGCGTCGCGCACGGCATCGCTTGCCCAGGCGAGGTCGGTGGCGATCTTGGCGTCGTTGTCGCCGTCGACGACGTTGGCGCTAAAGATCTGGTGGGCGTCGTAGCTGCGCGCCACGGTGCCGCTCACCGTGATGGAACCGGTCGAGGTCGACGCGGCCTGCGCGGAAGCGGGGAACACAACCGCGCAGGTGCCGATCAGGAGGGCAAGCAGCGCAAACAAGATCGGGAAGGAGCAAACTTTCTTATTCACGACGCTCACCTCCCTTCGCATTCGCCTTGCGACGAATGTGCATCCAGGCCGCAGCAGCGCAAAGCACCGCCGCGCCGGCAAGGTACGTCAGAGTGACGCCCGACATACCAGAAAGGGGCAAAGAGGTGGAGTAGGTGTTGGTGAAGGTGGGGGGTGGTGTCGTCGGCGAACGTCTCTTCTGCGGTACTGGCGTCTGCCGTCCACTCACCTTTGGGGTTAACGGTTCCCTTCCTGTAGGTCACCTTGCAGTTGATGGTTCCCTCGGTATTGTCCGTTGCAACAACCGTGAACTTATAGACCGACTGATCGAACTTGTAATGCGAGGAAATCGAGCTATCGTTCTTCTCACGCACGTAGTACGTGAAGGTCTTGGAAGCACCGTGTTTGGTGGTATCCCCACCCTCGAGTTTGCTCAAGTCATAGCTGATGGGATCAAAGATCAACGTTTGAGGATTCGTGCCCGTCGCAGAGGTCGTCACAGTCTTGAGACTATCTCCTTTGAACTTTGTATTAATCCGCAAACTCGAGCGTAAACCCCTTCATCTCGCCGCCCTCAACGACCTTGGTCGCCATGGGCTTCCAAGAGCCGCTGGAGGTGTACAGAGTGTACTTGTTGGTGAAGGTCTTTGATCCATCGGAGCAACCAATTGAATAGTAGCCGTCTTCACCCGGCTGCACCCCACCCAGCGGGCTGCTTTGATCCTCGGAGTGCCTGGTCACGCTCACGCTTGCGATCGTGCAGTTATGAACGTAAAGCTCCACGTTATCGTTCGGATCATCCTTTTTCGGCACCTTCATGAGCAAAGTTTTGTTGTCCGTGAGCTGCACCTCGATCTCGTACACAGTGTGGTCGTACTCAATGCCAGAGACTCCACCGGTCTGTTCGACCAAGTAGTATGTAATCTTGTTAGCCTCAACAGTCTTATCAATGAACTGTTCGCCAAGGTCAAACGTGATGTTGCCGTCAGCTTCATTCTTGGCAGTTCCGACCAAGGTGCAGCCGCCATTGTTGAATTCATCTTTGTTCCAAGAGGGCATCGTCGCAGTGGCCGAATCCCTGCGATAGACAGCGAAGGAGAACTGATCTTTGGCGAGCGTTTCTTCTACTCCGGTTTGCTTATTTTTCAGCGCCTTTGACGCCTTCAGTTTAAGGCTCGGATAGACGTATGTATCCGCAGGCTGACCCAGGTACAGGTCGCCATTCGACATGATGCCACCGCCATGGTCCCAGGAATAGTTGCCCGTGATGAAGGTTGTAGCAGCCGCCTGTGCATTATTTGCTTCAGCGTCGCCAACATGAACATCCGAAGTCAATCCGATACTCCGATAAATCTGCACGCCGCCATCGGCAGGAATTTTTATAGCTTCATTGAGCTCTTTGCTTCCCGAATACTTGGCGTCTCCGCCGCCGAGCATCTTGCCGATTATTGCCGCAAGCGGTTCCTTATGGCCATCCTTTGCCGCAAGGAAGAAATCGGCATGGCCGTTCTCGCGGAACTTCTCCGAGTTGTATGCATCTTGATCTTGATTCTTTTCGCTACCGCCACTTGAAAGATGGGGCTTGCCTTCATTACCACTGTTAGTTGCCGGATCGTAACCGTTGGCATTCTGCTCATCGCCATCAGCATTTTGCTCATTGCCAGCAGATATATTGCCAAAGATTGCAGTGCCGTCAGTGTTCGTCACCAGCGTCTTGCCCGTCGGGCAGACTGCAACGCCACCACCATAGCCACCGGCGGTATTGCTGCTAATGTACGAGTTGTATACAAATAATCTACCAGCAGTATATTCCTTACCCGCATTCGAGTTTCCCTGGACAAAGATGCCGCCGCCGCCCCAGTCAAAGCGAGACATGCAGTAATTGTTAGTGATATAGACTTTATTGCCTTCAGTGCCGTTAATCATCGCATCGACCATCTGGCCAACGCGGATACCAGCGCCCTCAGATCGGAAGCTCACGTTAGAGGCAATAATTCCTCCCGTAATGTTGAGCCATGCCATATCCTTGCGAGAACCGTCTCGACCAAGATCGGTAACGTAAACGCCACCACCAGCTTCTTCAGAATAATTGCCAGTAATCTGGCCACCGGAAATGGTGACATGGGCGCCGTTATTGGCAGCAAGCCCAGCGCCGCCATGGTCACCCCAGCCATCGTGGCCGCAGAACTGAACCATTCTATTATTCGTGATATAGCCACCAGAAACGGTCACGATGCCGCCCTTGGCCATAATGCCGCCACCGAGTCCCGCGTTGAGTGTGCTATTACCGGAGATTATGCCACCGGTCATGTTGATTTTGGTCATGTTGGTTTCAGGGTCTTTAGGGTACACATCGGCGCCGTTAGCGTATACACCGCCGCCATTGGGAGCGCGGTTACCTGCAATCACGCCACCGGTGAGGTTGAAAGTGGCACCTTTGCCGTCCTTGACGCCAAGTTCGATGCCTGCGCCTTGGCTATTAGAGGTTGCACCGCAAACGTAGCCACCGCTCATATTGACGGTAGAACCTTTCTCGGCATAAACCAAACTGTTAACACTGATATTTTTCTGTTGCGTAATCACGCCACTCTTGAGATTGAACGTACCACCCTTGTCGTTGGTTGCATAGAGATTAATGAGTTTCAGGTAGTCATGATTCAGGTTGTCTTTGTCAGCACATGCCACGATGGCACCGCCGATACTCGTTTCATGTTTATACAGAGTCTCGGTAGTACTGGTGTCGCCCGCCTTAACAGACGATCCAGTTACATAATAGGTGAGATTGGTAGGGATATTGGAAGTGTCGTAGATCATGGAAGCAGGGTTACCATTTTTGCTGAGCGAATTATTCTGGCAAACGAATTTGTCGCCAGTCGGAATATCCATTGCAGTCTGCTCATTATCCTTGACGGTTAACGTTGCACCTTTAGTGATGTTGAACAGAGGCTGATCTTTATTCGAATACTTAATCTTATGGCCGTTTAGATCCAGCGTGATATTGCTACCGTCTTCGTCGAGCAGAATATTCGTGCTGATATTAATATCGCTCACAAGTTCGAAGTTGGCTGCGCCGCTTGCCGCCTCCAGTCCAGATTTCAGCTTTTCCGCGCTATCTATCTTGTCGGATGCCGTTTCAGTCTGCCCGCCTTCCGCGGCCGCCTTTACAGCATTGCCATCCGACGTCTCACCGTCTTCACCCCGTTGCTCGTCCTCGAGCTGATCCTCAGCCTGATTCTGCTCAACGTCATTTGAAGAGCCAGTCTCATCGGCCTCGGCGTCGTCACTATTCTGGTTTTCGGTATCCCCGTTGTTGGTGTTGTCTACATCAGTAGACTCACTTGAGGAACCCCCCCCCATCACAGTTTCCTCGGTAGAAACTGTCTGGGCATCGTTGGCAATGGCCTGCGAGATTGGAGGCATGACGAGCGACAGTACCAGGCTCAACACGGATGCTCCGCACAAAACGCCTGCCAGTACACGACGCGTCGCTTTTTTACTCTGCTTAGTTTTTTCTGAATTCGCTTTCATCGATGTCTCCTCCCCAAGAGACCGCGATCTTGCTCTTTCACTATCAAACGTATCTGCGCAATCTGTAATTGCGCACGATTATAGTACATATTGTAACGATTGTTTGAACATCTAAGCAAAAATACCGATAGTTTTGTAGCGAATTCTCAATTCTCTTGACATTTGCTCGGATTTACCTTCGTTTATTCGCTATGAAATATCTATTTCTACTGGTAATTAAGCTAGTTATCATTTTTTAATAGCATTATATTTATTTGCACAACATTTTGCTCAAGAGCATGCATCCTGTGAACGGTCGAAAATCGACCGTTCACGGTAGGTCATTAACCGGGATGAATAGACTACCAAATTGATGGGAATATCTTTAACCCATCGGTAGTTAGAAGCGTGATGTTCAGACAACAATATTTGAATTTTCGCGCAGATTTTAGGCATCAATTCGCCCAAATCGCCTGAGGCCACCGCAAAGGCGCCTGTCCCCTTTGTGGCGGTTCTCCCCCTGCACTACAGCAGATGCTCCTCGATAAAGATCGCGATGCCGTCTTTGTCGTTGCTCGCGGTTACAAAGTCGGCGGCGGCACGGGTGGCGTCGCTGCCGTTTGTCATGGCCACGCCCACGCCGGCGTCGGCCACCATGCAGGTGTCGTTGTCCGCATCACCAAACACGCAGATGTCCTGGAGCTCCATGTCGTTGAGCTCCGCCACGCGCACAAGGCCGCGCGTCTTGGACACGCGCGGATCCATGAACTCGTAGAGCCGCTGCGTGGTTTGCAGAGCCGCCGCCTTGACGGTGTCGTCGGCAAACGTCGATGCTCGCTCAATCACCCGCGGCATTACCTCTGGCGCCATGGTAAACATCACCTTGGGCTGCGGCTCGCGCAAAAACTCGGCAAAATCGACCACCTGGTAGGGCACGCCGTCGACGCGCGACAGGTGCTCGACGCACGCGTTGCTCTCGGGCACGTAGAACACGCCGTCTCGGGGGCAGACGGGTGTTGCCGGAAGGTCCGCCATGTGCTTGCAGATGCGCGCGATGGTCTCGCCCGGCAGCGGATAGCTCAGCTCGTTGATGTCGTGCGCGCGGTCGATGACCTCGGCGCCACCGCAGCCCACCATCACGTCCACCAGGCCTTCGATGCCCCAGAGCTCGTACATGGCCTCGGTCGCGTGGGCGTCGCGCCCGGTGCACAGGCCAAAGAGCACGCCGCGCTCGCGCAGGGCGCGGATCGCCGCCACGGTGCGCGGGGACACCGTGTGCTGGCTCGTGAGCAGCGTGCCGTCGATATCGCAGAACACGGCTTTGATGTGGCTGAAGGTGGTGTCCATGGGGGCCTTTCTGAGTTGTGCGGCGGTGTGGGGTGTATTCGTGAACGGCGTACATGGTATACCAAGGCACGGGCCGTTGGGGCCCGATCACCACAAAGGCGTCTGGCCCCTTTGTGGTGGCCGGACTCGCAGGATGGCCTGGCCCGGGGCGCAAACCATCACAACATTCGACGTTTTTCGGCAAAATCGCGATTTTCGCTGAATGTTGTGATGGTTTTTACTGCAAAGCAAAATCCACCACAAAGGTGCCCGCCCCCCCTTGTGGTGGAAGTGACGTTTGCCCAGATAAAACCTGCCATGGCAGCGCAGCGAGCCGGTTCCAAGTGCCCCAGGTCGCCCCGAGAGAGGAGCGACGCGTACTTTGGTACGCGAGCGACGGCTTGAGGGGCGAGATGGGGTGCTTGGGGCCGGCGCAGCGTCAAGCCTGAAGGTGGTCTTGGATGAGATCGCAGATGGCTCGGGCGTCGTTGATGTTGATGGCTCGGGTCGCAAAGCCGGCGTCGAAGGCCTGGCGTGCCAGGGCTTCGTTGCAGGCAAGGGCCAGGGTGTGACCGTCGACCAGGTCGAGCGAGCTCTTGCCGCGCAGACGGTCGACACCGGAGCGCGCTACCACGATGTTGTCGAAGCCCTCGGTCTTGTAGCCCTCGATGATCACCACGTCGACATCGTTGTAACGCGACAGCAGCTCGCGCGCGGGCATCTCGTCCTCCTCGCGCGTGTCGGCGTACTCCGCCCAGCGCGTAGCGCAGATGAGTCCCACGTGCTTTGATCCGGCCTGGTGATGGCGCCAGGTGTCCTTGGCGGGCACGTCGATATCAAAGCCATGATGACCATGATGCTTGAGCGAACCCACGCGCAGGCCGCGGCGGGTGAGCTCGGCAATGACCTTCTCGACGAGCGTTGTCTTGCCCGAGTTCTGGTAGCCGATAAACGCGATCGCGGGGACGGCCGGTGCCGGAGCTGCGGACGCAACGGCGACGGGTGCGCTCGCGGGCGCGTTGCCCGTGGCACCCACGGCCTCAACAGCAGCAGCCTGACGCTCTGCACGATCCCACATGCCCGAGCGGCCGCCCTCCTTGTGCAGCAGGCGCACGTCGACGATCTCCATGCCGCGATCGACCGCCTTGCACATGTCGTAGATCGTTAGGCACGCGGCGCTCGCGCCGGTCAGGGCCTCCATCTCGATACCCGTCTTGCCCGTCACGCCGGCCGTAACCAGTACGTGAAAGCCAACCTGCCCGTCCGTGCGCGCCGGCGCCCAGCCCTCGGGCACGTCCTCGGCCGGCGTCCCCGCCGCAGCGATGGGTGCAATGTCGCACTTGCTCTTGGTAATGAGCAACGGATGGCACATGGGGATGATGTCGCTCGTGCGCTTGATGGCCATGATGCCCGCCACGCGCGCGCAGGCAAGCACGTCGCCCTTTTTGGCGCGGTCTTGCAGCACCATAGCCTGCGTCTCGGGGTGCATGAGGATGGTGCCCTCGGCGATGGCAATGCGATGAGTCTCGGCCTTGTCGGACACGTCGACCATGCGTACCTCGCCCTTGGCGTCCACGTGCGTCAGCTCGTCGCGACGGGCGTCACGGGCGGGCTCGGTGGCAGCGCTGGCAGTCGGCTGCGCAGACGCGTCGGCGTTGCTGTCAGTAGCCGTGACTTTGTGGGCAGACATCGCGGCCCTGCGAGCGGCCTTGGTGGCATCGGCGTACCTGCTCTTGGCCATATGATCATCCTCCGATTTGGGACATAAATCGTTGCGTGCCCTCAATTATCGCGTGTTCCTGCGGTTTGTGGGCCACGGCATCGCGCCAAATCGAAAGTACCTGCATATCATCACCACGGCGCAGCGCCTCACGCACCGAATACTCGGCATCGCTGAACAGGCACGGACGCACGTTGCCATCGGCCGTCAGGCGCAGACGGTTGCAATTCGCGCAAAAATGGTTGGACATGGCGCTGATGAAGCCAACCGTTCCCGCCGCACCCGGAAAGTGCCAATAGCGCGCAGGGCCCGCACCAGCAGGAGCGTCGTTGATGTCGAGCGGCTCGAGCTCGCCCAGTCCCGCCGCGGTGGCCCCGGCATTGATGCGCGCCCGCAGCTCGTCGCTCGGCACGGTATCGCTCACGTCCCACAGCTCGGGATTGAGCGCGGGCGCATGCGGGTCCACAGCGCAATGCGAGCTGGTGCGCTCGTCGCCGATGGGCATGTATTCGATAAAGCGCAGGTGGATGGGGCGGTCGACGGTCAGCCGTGCGAGGGCCGCCACATCCTGGTTGAGCCGGCGCACCACAACGCAGTTGACCTTAACGGGCTCAAAGCCCCAAGCCAGCGCCGCGTCGACGCCGGCCATGGTCTGCTCGAGTCGACCCAGGCGCGTGATCTTTCCAAACAGCTCGGGGTCGAGTGTGTCGAGCGAAATGTTGACGCGGTTAAGCCCGGCATCCTTGAGCTGCGGCGCTAGCTTGGGCAGCAGGGCGCCGTTGGTGGTGAGCGAGATGTCTTCGATCTGCGGAATCGCGCGGATGTCGCGAATAAGCGGGATGATACGGCGGCTGACCAGCGGCTCGCCACCCGTCAGGCGCACGCGGCGAATGCCCTCCCCCGCCACCAAGCGCACAAAGCGGGCGATTTCCTCGGCGCTGAGCAGCTCGTCGTGCGCACGGGGCGCCACGCCATCGGCCGGCATGCAGTAAATGCAGCGGAAATTGCACTTGTCGGTAACGGCAATACGCAGGTAGTTGATATCGCGGCCAAAACCGTCATGCTGCACGCGCTCGTCCACGCAATCCTCCCCTCGCGCCAGTCTTTATTCTTCAGAGAATATAGTACCGCACGCGGGAATCATGCCGACACCCGTACGACAGGACAGGTCGCTTCGAGCAAAACGAACTTCCCGAGCCCATCCTCAACACAGACCATCACAACATTCGATGCTTTTCCCGTTTTTGGCAAAAAACGTTGAATGTTGTGATGGTTTGTCTGCCCACGGCACCCCGTAGAAGGGCCGGAACGCCCCTAGAGGCCGCCGTCCCAGTGTCGAATCACGAATTCTCGCAGGTCGTTCTGCCGTTTCTGGAACACCTCGCTTCGGTCGCACTTAAGACCCATAGCGAGCGCGATGGCATTCATCGCCCGGTGCAATTGCAGCTGATGGGCAAACTGAGTCCCGGTGAGGACGATCATCCTAAAGCCCAGCGCGCTCAGCACGGTCATACGCTCCGCATCCGACGCGCTGCGCTGTTTATCAAGATGGTCCGATCCGTTGTATTCAATCCCCGTACCGCTCGCGGGCGCATATACGTCGATCTCGAAATACCCGGCCTTTGCGAGATACTTGAACTCGCTGGGAACATCGACCCGATGGTTGAGCTCGATCTTGGCGTATCCCAGCCCTCCCTGGGAACGTTTTGCTACGACCATAATTGCGGTGGCCGTCTCCATGGGCGACCGCGCGCCATCGTGCACGCGCTTGAGCACGGCGGCCGCGCGTATAGCCCCCTGACGAGATCGGTTCTCATTGCAATAAGCAATCAAGTCGGCAACGGTATACCTCTGCCCCATCTCGATATAATCGCCTGTCGACAGATGATTCAAATGGTATCGGGCACAGATTTCGTAGCCATATTCCAGCTGCTCGGACTCGCTCATCCACGAGCCCGCCTGGACAAAGCACATGGCCTCATCAACCACTAGAAGGCCCTCTGCCACCTCGATAAGATGGCCTGGAGGTACCGGCGCTCCAAACACGTGGCACCTAAATCCAGCCGGCGTCGAGCGCTCAAAATCGAAGTTGACGAGCGTGTCGATATGATCGAGCTCTTCTCGTGGAATACCAAGTGAGACCAGATAGTCGGTAACGATCCCAACTGCCGTTGAAGCCCTCAGCCCCTTGGCATCGAGTCCCAATTTGGGCAGGCTCGCGGTCGGCTCCGCCTCGTTAGCAAGCGAGTCCTCATCGTATAGGCTGCTTGCTCACGAGAGCGGCTCGGACGGGCGCGCCACGTTGTGGTACAGCCAGGCAGTCTTATGGGACAGGACGATCGGCAGGTCCATGAGCCCTCCAATGGAGTCGGATAACCAACCTTATTCCCCTGCCCACGGATCCGCACACCTTCGTGCGCAAGAAAGCGATTCCACCCGGTCGAGTGGTAGAAAAACCATCACAACATCCGATGCTTTTCCCGTTTTTGGCGAAAAACGTCGAATGTTGTGATGGTTTGAGACGAGGTGAAGGGCACGGAGGGGTCAAAACATCGTGCTCGAACGGGTTAATCCAGCTCTTTTAAGCCATGCGCCAGCTGCCAGTACTCGCCGTGCTGGGCGAGCAGCTCTTCGTGCGTGCCGCGCTCGATAATGCGGCCGTGTTCGAGGACCATGATGGCGTCGGCGTCGCGGACAGTGGACAGGCGGTGCGCGATCATAAACGTGGTGCGACCGCGCATGATGCGGTCCATACCGCGCTCGATGAGCTTTTCGGTACGCGTGTCAATGGAGCTCGTGGCCTCGTCCAGGATGAGCACCGGCGGATCGGCGACGGCCACGCGCGCGATGGCGAGCAGCTGACGCTGACCCTGCGACAGGTTGGCGCCGTCGGCCGTGACCGGTGTGTCGTAGCCCCGCGGCAGGCGGCGGATAAACGAGTCGGCGCAGGCGGCCTCGGCAGCGGCGCGCACCTCCTCGTCGGTCGCGTCGAGCTTGCCAAAGCGGATGTTCTGCGCAATGGTGCCGCTAAACAGGTGCGTGTCCTGCAGCACAATGCCGAGCGACCCGCGCAGGCTGGCCTTGGCAATGTGCTTGACGTCGATGCCGTCGTACGTGATCTCGCCGTCATCGACCTCGTAGAAGCGGTTGATGAGGTTGGTGATGGTCGTCTTGCCGGCACCCGTGGAGCCCACAAACGCGATCTTTTGCCCCGGCTTGGCAAACAGGTTGAGGTCCGTGAGCACGCGGGTGCCCGGCACGTAGGAAAAATCCACGGCATGGAAGCGCACGTCGCCGGCAAGCGGGACCAAGCCGCACGTGAGCTCGGTGCCGTCGGCAGCCACCGCGCGGCCCGACTCATCAACGGCTGCCACATCATGCAAATGCCCGTACGCGCCCACGCCCTGGCCCTCGGGAATCTTCCACGCCCACGCGGCGTCGCCCGTCTGCACCAGCTCCACGCAGCCCTCGTCCACCTCGGGCTCAAGGTCCATGGCGGCAAACAGGCGCTCGGCACCGGCCAACGCGTTGAGCAAGAAGTTGCCGAGCTGAGTAAACTGGTTGATGGGCATGGCGGCCTGGCGCACAAAGACCAGGTAGCTCGCGAGCGCACCTACGTCGGCGAGCCCCTTGATGCAGAGCATGCCGCCCGCCACGGCGACGATGGCATAGTTGACGTAGCCAATCACGACAGTCATGGGCACCATGGAGTTGGCATAGCTCACGGCGGCGGTACCGGTGCGGCGAAGCTCGTCGTTGCGGCAGGTGAAGCCGGCGACATTCGCTGCCTCACGGTTAAAGACCTTGATGACCTTTTGGCCCGAGACCATTTCTTCGATATATCCGTCCAGGTCGCCAAGCGATGCCTGCTGGACAGCAAAGAAACGCTTGGAGCGCGCGCCCGAGTAGCGCGCATACAGCACAATGGCCGCATCGCACACGAGTGTGATAATCGTGAGCTGCCAGTTAAGGATGATGAGCATGGCCGTGGTGCCCACAACCTGAATGGCGGCCTGAATCACGTTGGCAAAGCTGTTGTTAAGCGCCTCGGAGACGGTGTCGACGTCATTGGTGAAAAAACTCATGATGTCGCCCGAGCGCGTGCTGTCAAAATAACTGAGCGGCAGCGTCTGGATGTGCGCGAACAGGTCGCGGCGAATATCGGACACCACGTGTTGGGCCGCGCGCACCATGATCTGTGAATAGCCCAGGGCCGAGAGCACGCCCGCGGCGTAGATGATCGCCGTCAGGATAACCTGCTTGGCAAGCAGTTCCTCCCCGCCCGTGGCCAAACCGTTAACGATGGGACGCACCATGTAGGTGCCGGCGAGGCTCGCGATGGCGGCGACGGAGGCGAGCACGCCCACCGCGAGCAACGAGAACTTGGCATGCCCCATGTAGGAGAGCAAGCGACGCACAGTGCGCTTGAGGTCGGCCGGGCGTGCTTGGGCTGCGGTCTTAGGCATGGCGCTCACCCCCTTCCAAGGGTGATCCGCATGCGACAGAGGAAAATGGATCATTCGCGCAGCCACCGTCGTTGCCATCGCCGGCGTCCGCGTTCCCCGCAAACTCCATCTGCGAGGCGTAAATCTCCTGGTAGATGTTGTCTCCCGCCAGCAGTTCCTCGTGCGTACCCACGCCGTGGACACGACCGTCGTCCAACACCACAATGCGATCGGCATCCATGACGCTCGCGATGCGCTGGGCGATGATGAGCACGGTCGTATCGGAAATCCGGGCGATGTGCTCGCGAATCTTAGCGTCGGTCGCCATATCGACCGCGCTGGTGGAGTCGTCAAAAATTAGCACGCGCGGATGCTTGAGCAGCGTACGCGCGATGCACAGGCGTTGCTTCTGGCCACCCGAGACACCGGCGCCGCCTTGGCCCAACTCGCCGTCCAGCCCGCCGATGCGATCGAGGAACTCGTCCACGCACGCCGCGCGGCAAGCCGCGAGGAGCTCATCGTCCGACGCCTGCGGATTGCCCCACTGCAGGTTCTCGCGCACGGTACCCGTAAACAGCACATTCTTTTGCAGCACAATGCCCACGGCGTCGCGTAGAGTCGCGAGGTCGTAGTCGCGCACGTCGCGTCCACCCACAAGCACGGCGCCCTGTCTCTTATACACATCTGACGCTGCCGACGATAAGGC
>URLR01000054.1 GCA_900548815.1 uncultured Collinsella sp. | reverse complement strand
GGCGACATCGGGCTCATCATGGCACGCCGTTGCACGCTCGAGGGAATTTCGGTCGAGGGCGTGTACGAGCTCATGCCGTACGCCAACGGCCTGCGCCGCAACGTCAAGAACTGCCTGGACGACTTTGGAATTCCGCTGCACCTGTCCACCACCGTCACACGCGTGATCGGCCACGACCGCGTGGAAGCCGTCGAGGTGAGCCAAGTAGACGAGCGCCTAGCGCCCATTCCGGGTACCGAGCGCATTGTTCCGTGCGACACGCTGCTGCTATCGGTGGGCTTGATTCCCGAGAACGAGCTTTCGGTTGCCGCGGGCGTGGAGCTGGACCCCCGCACACGCGGCGCCGTGGTGGACCAGAACCTGCAGACAGGCGTGCCGGGCATTTTTGCCTGCGGCAACGTGCTGCACGTGCACGACCTGGCCGACAACGTGACGCGTGAGTCCGAGAGGGCTGGCGCAGCTGCAGCAGCATACGCGCTGGGTGGCGGAGCCGAGACGGATGCAGTCGCGGACACGAGCTGCGAGCTCACGGTCTCCCCTGCTGGCATCGCGGGATACGCGCTGCCGGGACGCATTACGGCCGTGGCGCTCACCAAGCTCAACTTCCGCGTACGCCGGCCAGTCGCCGCCGCCCGCGTGAGGATCTTAGCCGACGGCGAGGAGCTGTTTGCGGACAAGGTCCGCGCGTTTAAGCCGAGCGTTATGGAAAGCTTCCCACTGCCGTCAA
The DNA here is from genome assembly GCA_900548815.1 of uncultured Collinsella sp. GTDB lineage: Bacteria > Actinomycetota > Coriobacteriia > Coriobacteriales > Coriobacteriaceae > Collinsella. The sequence goes on along the minus strand of URLR01000054.1, from coordinate 11,442 downwards.
AGGTGATTCAACGCGCACTCGAACTGGGTGCAAGCGAGATCGTCCTGTCCGTCGACCCCGTTGAGGAGGCATAAACTATGAGCAATAACGCAATCGATACGCTGCAGTTCAACTGCACCACCTGCCCATCCGGGTGCCTCCTGACCGTAGAGGTGGAGCGCGACGCCAATGGCGCCGTGGTGGAAGTGCGCTCCGTAACCGGCAACAACTGCCCGCGCGGCGATAAGTTCGCACATCAGGAACTCACCTGCCCCATGCGCGTGCTCACCACCACCGTGGCCGTCTCCGGCGGCGACGAAGCCCTGCTCCCCGTGCGCACGGCCGAAGCCATCCCACTAGAACTCCACGCCCAAGCCATAGACCTCATCCGCGGCCTAGTGGTCAAAGCCCCCATCCGCATTGGCGACATCGTACTAGAGAACCTCCTAGACACCAACATCAACCTAATCGCCAGCATGGACATCGACCGAGCCCAAGTAGCTAATTAGGGACGGGGCTCTTTTAGCTACCCCGCCATCCACCCCGTCCCTCCTCAATTGCGGTGAAATAGTTCCTGATTTCCGCCAAAACCCCGGCATCCAGGAACTATTCCACCGCAACTATCCTTGGAATCGGTATTTAGCCTGTGTCTACTTTAGTGTCATTTCAAAACTATGCCGGATTACGGGGCCGATTCGTAGACCCCCATCCATACCGGCAATTTTCGATTTTTGATAAGCCGTCTACCTGCGGTTTTAAATTCGCAATTATTTCCATGGTCAAGCAATACAGGTCCAGCCCCGTAATCCGCCATAGTTTTGTAAGCAGCCCATTTGGGACGGGCCTCTTTTAGCTACTTTTGCCCGCATGGTTGCCAGAGTGACCATGCCAAGGAGTGTCCCAAAGTGTCGGCATAAAAGGAACGTCCCTATGTGCCAGGCTTGGGATACCATGGTGGCACCCTAGCGAAAGGATGTTTCATGGCACATGTCGATGACCAGCGCGTGGCGCGCGTGCTCGATGCGCTCGAGGCTCAGCACCCCGGTGCGCAGCTGCTCGTAAACGACCCGTGGTCGATCTATTACCTGACCGGCTTTTATGCCGATATGTTCGAGCGTTTTTGCGGCGTACTACTCGCGCGCGGTGCCGAGCCGGTGATCCTAGTCAACGCCCTTCATCAGTTGCCCGAGTATGACAATGCCCGCATCGCCTATCACACCGACAACGATGTCGTGGCCGATGCCATCGCTCGCGAAGTCGATCCGACCAAACCACTCGGCATCGACACCGTCATGCGCTCTGGCTTTTTGATGCCGCTCATGGAGCGCCACGCAGCCAGCGAGTTTTTCCTGGGTGACTTTGCCGTCACCGCCGCACGCACCTACAAGGATGCCGCCGAGCAGGAGCTTATGCGCGCGTCCTCGACCGCTAACGATGCCGTGATGGCCGATGTTATCAAGCTCGTCCACGAAGGCGTGACGGAGCGCGAGATTGCCGACCAGATGCTCGGCCTGTATCGCAAGCACGGCTGCGAGGGCTTTAGCTTTCCGCCCATCGTGAGCTTTGGTGCTAACGCCGGCGACCCGCACCACGAGCCCGACGACACCGTGCTCAAGCGCGGCGACGTAGTGCTGTTCGACATTGGCGGGCGTCATCGCAACTACTGCTCGGACATGACGCGCACGTTCTTTTGGGGCGATCCGGACGAGGAGACGGCGCGCATCTACGACATCGTGCGCCGCGCCAACGAGGCCGCCGAGGCGCTCATCGCACCGGGTGTGCGCATGTGTGATCTGGACCGCGCCGCGCGCGATGTGATTGAAGACGCGGGCTATGGGCGGTACTTTACGCATCGCCTGGGTCACTCGATCGGCCTGCAGGACCACGAGCCGGGCGACGTTTCACTCGTCAACGAGCAGGTCGTAGAGCCGGGCATGACGTTCTCCATCGAGCCGGGCATATACCTCCCCGGCCGCACCGGCGTCCGCATCGAGGACCTAGCCCTGGTGACCGAGAACGGCGTCGAGATTCTCAACGCCTACCCCCACGATCCGCTCCGCCTAGACTAGACAATGTGACAAAGGGACAGCCCCTTTGTCACATTGCGATTACGTCGCGCCACGAAAACAGGCCATCTACTACGTTTAACCCGCATGGGTCGACCATGCGGGTCTTTTAAGAAAAATGGCAAGCCTTCTACCTGCAGTTTTAATTTCTTGATGTTCCGCATGGTCGAGGGTAACCGGTCAAACGTAGTAGATAGGCCCATTTCGTGACAAGCGAGTCAACTCGGGGTGCAGGGCAGCTAAAAAAGCCCCGTCCCAAATTGGCTGCTTTTGAGTTGCGGTGATATACGGACTGTTTGAGGCTTCTGGCTTGTAAAACAGTCCGTATTTCACCGCAACTGCTGAGGGGATGGGTTAACGGAGCAAGCCGGCCACTTCGCCGGCTAGGGTGATAGTGCCGGCTGCTACGAAGGACTCGCCCACGGCGTCAAAAGCCGCGAGAGCCTCGGGCACGCTAGGGTACACACCGGCAAGCTTGTTGGCGTCCACCAGGGCAGCAAGTTCCTCTGCCGGCAGGGCGCGATCGGAATCGGTCTGGGTCACGACCACCCGGGGGAACGCCGGAACCAGAACGTCAACGATACCCGCCACGTCCTTATCGGCCAGCGCGGCACACAGCAGCGTGGGGCGATTCTCCACGCACGGATCGATCTCGTCCAGCGCGCTCACAAAGTTCTCGCAGCTCTGGGGGTTATGGCAGGCGTCAATCAGCTTGAGTGGATCGGTCCCCAGTACATCAAAGCGGCCCGGCGTGGGGCAGCCCATAAGCGACGCATCGAGCTTGTCATGATCGAGTTCGCGACCCAAATACCCCTCGCAAAGCATAATCGCGCACGCGGCATTCTGCGGCTGATAGGCCGGCTTGACCATGCTCGACGTATAGATCGCGCGCGGCGTAGTGCAGCTAAACTCAACCGTGTCGCCCACGTGCTCCGGCACCTTGGTCGTGGCATGGTTCACCACGAGCGGCACGACGCCGAACTCGCGACAACGGGCATCCATCACGCGCTGAACACTCGCCTCGTGCGTGCCCTCGCCCAGCACAACCAGGCGTCCGGGCTTAATGACCGCAGCCTTCTCCCCCGCAATGGCCTCGAGCGTGTCGCCCAAAATACGTGTGTGATCGAGCCCAATGCCCGTAATGGCAACGGCGACGGGATCGGTCGCACTCGTAGCATCCCAGCGTCCGCCCATGCCGACCTCAAGCACGGCCACGTCCACGCAAGCCTCGGCAAACACCACCAGTGCAGCAGCCGTCAGCAGGTCAAACGGCGTGATGGTATAGGCGCGCTCCCCCGCCGCCACACGGCGCGCATTCACGCGATGTCCCGCCTCAACAGCTGCCGAAACGCCACGAGCAAAGGCCTCGTCGCTCACGACGCGTCCATCGACCTCCATGCGCTCGGGATAGCGCACCAGCTGCGGCGACGTATACAGCGCGGTCTTGAACCCCTCACCACTAAGAATGGCAGCCGAAAAACGCGTAGTCGAAGTCTTGCCATTGGTACCAGCAACCTGAATGCAATCAAAGTACTCGTCCGGACGCCCCAACTCATCAAGCATATCGACAACCGTCTCGAGCAGAGGACCAGCATCCCCAGAAATCCGCCCCGTATCAGCAGCCAGCCCAACAGCCTCATCAAACGAAAGCAACTCAAACGAGAAAGGAACGACATACGACCCAGAACGCTTAGCCATAACCCAAAGTCCCCTCAACATAAAAAGAGGCCCGAATCAACAACGAGCCCCTCCCATTCAAAATATCAGCCAAACACCGCTTTGCAGCGAGATCAAGGCCACAACCAAGTGGCCCTACCAGGCAGCGGACGCCCCCGTAACCGCTATGGGAGCGGTTAGGGGCTTTGCTCGATACAAGTTCCGCACGAGCCGAAGGCCACTTAATGTGGCCTTCGTGCGAGCAGGACTGTCCGCAGTAGCGAGCAAAGCCCCAAACCGCGTCCCCCAGTTACGCCTACGAGAAGTCAGCAACCTGAGCAGTCAGCGCCGTCAGGATCTCCTTGAGCTCAGCTGCACGGTCCCTCTTCTTCTGGACCACCGCGGGCGCGGCCTTGGCCACAAAGCCCTCGTTGGCGAGCGTCTTCTCGCAACCGGCGAGCTCCTTCTGAGCCGCGGCGATCTCCTTCTCAAGACGCGCCTTCTCGGCCGAAAGATCGACCTTGCCCTCGAGCACCACAAAGACCTCAACGCCGCTGTCGACCACGGCAATGCTCGCGGCCGGCTTCTCGACGTCGGTACCCATGACCAGCGAGGAGGTGTTCGCCAGCGGTTCGATGGTCGAGCGCAGGCTCTCGAGCTTCTCAATGTCCTCGGCACCGGCGCGCACGACCACGTCGAGCTCGGCCTTGGGGCTCAAGCGATAACGCGAACGGGTAGCGCGGGCGGCAGACACGACGGTGCGGCACAGCTCAAACGCACGCTCGGCGTCCTCGTCAACATACTTGGCGTAGTCAGCGGGCTCGGGCCACTTGGCAATCATCAGGGCCTCGGCGCGGTCCACGTTGCCCTCGGCGTCCAGGTCGAGCACGCTCGCCGGCATGTTGTCCCAGATCTCCTCGGTGACAAACGGCATAAGGGGGTGCATCAGGCGAATGGAGGTGTCAAGCACAAAAATTAGGTTGCGCTGCGCCTGCAGACGGCCCTCGCCCTTCAGGCGGGCCTTGGTGACCTCGACGTACCAATCGCAGACCTCGTTCCAGAAGAACTGCTGCACACCGCGGGCCATGTCGCCAAAGGTGTAGTTCTCAATACCCTCAGTGACCATCTTCACGGCCTTGGCCAGGCGGCTGAACATCCAGGCGTCTGCCGGCGTCTCCACGACGGGCTCGCCGGGAGTGTAGCCCTCCATGTTCATAAGCAGGAAGCGGCTGGCGTTCCAGATCTTGGTCACAAACGACTTGGCCTGGTCGGTACGCGGGCTGTCGATGAGCTTCTTGGTCTTCTTGTCGATATTCGCGTCGAACTTGACGTCCTGGTTGTTGGTGCACAGCGTAAGCAGGTTGAAGCGCATGGCGTCGGCACCGTACATACCGATGAGGTCCATGGGGTCAACACCGTTGCCCTTGGACTTGGACATGCGGCTGCCGTCCTTGGCAAGGATCGTCGGGTAGATGACGACGTCCTTAAACGGCACCTCGTCCAGGAAGTACAGCGAGCTCATGACCATGCGGGCAACCCACAGCGCGATGATGTCGCGCGCGGTGACGAGCGCCGTCGTGGGATGATGGCCCTCGAGCAGCTCCGGCTTTTGCGGCCAGCCCTGCGTGGCGAAGGTCCACAGCTGTGAGCTGAACCAGGTGTCCAGCACGTTCTCGTCCTGATGCACGTGATGGCCGCCGCACTTGGGGCACACGTCGGTGTCCTCGGTAAGGGCATCCTCCCAGCCGCAGTCCTCGCAGTAGAATACGGGGATGCGGTGGCCCCACCACAGCTGACGGCTGATGCACCAGTCCTTAAGGTTCTCCATCCAGGTGGTGTAGGTCTGCGTCCAACGCGCGGGGTGGAAGGTGACCTTGCCGGAGTTGACGGCGTCGAGCGCCGGCCCCTTGAGCTTGTCGACGGCGACGAACCACTGCTCAGAAAGCCACGGCTCCAGAGCGGCGTCGCAACGGTAGCAGTGCATGACGGAGTGGTCGTGATCCTCTACGTGATCGAGAAGGTCATGCTCCTCGAACCACTTGATGACGGCCTCGCGGCACTCATCGCGGTTCATGCCGGTGAACTCGCCATAGCCCTCGACGACCACCGCGTGCTCGTCGAAGATGTTGATCTGCGGCAGGTCGTGGGCCTGACCCATGGCGTAGTCGTTGGGGTCGTGGGCCGGCGTGACCTTGACAAAGCCGGAACCAAAGTTGGCATCGACATGCCAATCCTCAAAGATGGGGATCTCGCGGTCGACGATGGGGAGCTTGACGGTCTTGCCCACAAAGGCAGCCTTCTCGGGGTCCTTCGAGGAGACGGCGACACCCGTGTCGCCGAGCATGGTCTCGGGGCGCGTGGTGGCGACGACGATGTAATCCTGGCCGTTGACCGGCTCGGTCAGCGGGTAGCGCAGGTGCCACAGGTGGCCCTTCTCGTCCTTATATTCGGCCTCGTCGTCCGAGATGGCGGTGGTGCAGTTGGGGCACCAGTTAACGATACGCTTGCCACGGTAGATCAGGCCGTCGTGGTACCAGTCGCAGAAGACCTTACGCACGGCCTGGGCGTAGTCCTCATCCATGGTGAAGCGCTCGTTGTCGAAGTCGACGGAGCAGCCCATGCGCTTGATCTGCTCGACGATGATGCCACCGTACTCGTGGGTCCAATCCCAGCAGGCGTCGACAAACTTGTCGCGACCGATCTCCAGGCGACTGATGTCCTCGCTCTTGAGCTTCTTGTCGACCTTGGTCTGCGTGGCGATACCGGCGTGATCGGTACCGAGCACCCAGCGCGTGGACTTGCCGCGCATGCGAGCCATACGGATGATGACGTCCTGGATGGAGTCATCGGTGGCGTGACCCATGTGGAGCTTGCCGGTAACGTTGGGAGGCGGAATGGTGACGGTGCAGTCGCCCACGCCCTCACGGCGCTTGTAGTAGCCGCCGTCGAGCCACTTCTGCAGGATCGCCGGCTCGTTGGTCGACGGATCGTAGTTCTTGGGCATTTCTTCCATATATCTCTCCCTTGCCCGTCGGGGAGGAATGTAGGGCCGATTTTCGCTCGGTCAGGTCCTGGGCTCGCTCGAAGACCACATTAAGTGGTCTTCGGCTCGTGCGGAATCTACGAAAATCGGCCCTACATTCCTCCCCTTAGGTATCGATTACTCCAGTCTGTAATGACTTCGCTGAGGCTTAAAACAAACACACAGAATAACACAGGTAGTTGGGGTTATTGCGCATATATAAAATAGCCTCCGACCGCGGGTGGTCGGAGGCTATTTGCAAACACGTTTTAGGCAGGTTTAGCCGTAGATGCGCTGGGGCTGTTCTTCGCCCTTTACGGAGGCTTCGGTCACGATGACCTTGGTGACGCCTTCCTCGCTGGGCAGGTCGAACATCGTCTGCTGCAGCACGTCCTCGCAGATGGAGCGCAGGCCGCGGGCGCCGGTCTTGCGGGCGAGCGCCATGCGGGCGATCTCGTGCAGGGCGGCGTCCTCAAACTCAAGCTCAACGTCCTCGAGCTGGAACATCTTGCGGTACTGACGCACCACGGCGTTCTTGGGCTCGGTCAGGATCGACACCAGGTCGTCCTCGTCGAGCGCCTGCGTCTGGGTGACGACGGGCGTACGGCCCACGAACTCGGGGATCATGCCAAAGGCGTTGAGGTCCTGCGGGAGCACCTGGCGCAGCAGGTCGTTCTCGTCGACCGAGGTGGGGCCGGCGATCTCGGAGTTAAAGCCCACGCCCTTGTTGCCCACGCGGTCAGCGATAATCTTGTCCAGACCCACAAAGGCACCACCGCAGATGAACAGGATGTTGGTCGTGTCGATCTGCAGCAGCTCCTGCTGGGGATGCTTGCGGCCGCCGGTGGGCGGAACGCTTGCCACCGTGCCCTCAAGGATCTTAAGCAGTGCCTGCTGAACGCCCTCGCCCGAAACGTCGCGGGTAATGGAAAGGTTCTCGGCCTTGCGGGCGATCTTGTCGATCTCGTCCACGTAGATAATGCCCACCTGTGCGCGCTCAATATCGCCATCGGCGGCGTTGATGAGCTTGAGCAGGATGTTCTCCACGTCCTCGCCCACGTAGCCGGCCTCGGTAAGCGCGGTGGCGTCGGCGATGGCAAACGGCACCTCGAGGATGCGCGCGAGCGTCTGGGCGAGCAGGGTCTTACCGGTACCGGTAGGACCGAGCAGCAAAATATTGGACTTGGCGAGCTCCACCTCGTCCATGTCGTCGTCGAGCTGTGAGTCCATACCATCGTCAAAGGCAGACACCACGGCGCCGCCCTCGATCACGCGGCGATAGTGGTTGTACACGGCCACCGACATGGCGCGCTTGGCGTCCTCCTGACCCATAACATAGGCCGAAAGCTCGTCATAGATCTCGTGCGGCGTCGGCACGTGCGTGATGACCTGGCGGTCGTCCTCGAGCTCAAAGCCCTCGGTCTCGGGGTCCATGGCGGGCTGGGATGCAGACTGACCATGGTCGTTGAGGAAGCCCGGCAGCTTGCCGTTGCGGGCAGCGTCCATAAAGTCCGAAGCCAGCGACTCCTCCAGAATCTCGGAACAGGCGGCGACGCACTCGTCACAGATAAAGATGTTGGTCGGGCCCTTTACGAGGCGACGGACCTGGCCCTGCTCTTTTCCGCAGAAGGAGCAGCGGATGGGGTTGCCGTTCTCGTCAAAGTTGTCCTGCATGTTACCGGCCATCCTAGGCGTCCTTCGCGGCGAGGTCGCGCGAGGTGACGATACGGTCGATCAGGCCGTAGTCGAGGGCCTCGGCAGCGGTCAGGTAGTTGTCGCGCTCGGTGTCGGCCTGGACCTTCTCGATGGGCTGGCCCGAGGCGTCGGACAGAATCTGGTTGAGCTCGCGGCGAGTCTTCTTGATCTCCTCGGCCACGATCTCGATCTCGGTCTGCTGACCCTGGGCACCGCCGCTGGGCTGGTGAATCATGACCTTGGAGTGCGGCAAGCAAAAGCGCTTGCCCTTGGCGCCGGCCGAAAGCAGCACGGCGGCCATGGACGCGGCCATACCGACGCAAATGGTCGAGACCTGCGGCTTAATAAAGTTCATAGTGTCAAGAATCGCCAGGCCGGAGTAGACCTCGCCGCCGGGCGAATTGATGTAGAGCGAGATATCCTTCTCGGCATCCTGGCTCTCAAGATGCAGCAGCTGGGCAACGACCAGGTTGGCGCTTACGGAGTTGATCTCCTCGCCCAAGAAGATGATGCGGTCGTTGAGCAGGCGCGAATAGATATCGTAGCTGCGCTCGCCGCGCGGCGTCTGCTCGATAACGTATGGCACGAGGGCGGAATCGAACTTTGCGATCATACGCATCTCCATTTCTCTCTTGCGGACCAAATTGGTTCTAGATAAACGTACGGTGCCCGCATGCTATGCATTGGCTGGCACCGTACGAAGCAACCGGATAACCGGTGTATAACTTTACCCCATCACGGGCGCACGCATGCGCTCGCGGGCAAGGTGGCGAGAATTACTCGGCGTCCTTGGCGGTCTCGTCGACCTCGGTCACCTTGGCGTTCTCGACCAGGTGGTCGACGGCCTTGGAACGACGGATGGACTCGCGGACGGCAGGCATGCGGCCATCAGCGATGAACTCAGCCTTGGAAGCCTCGACGTCCTTGACGCCGGCCTTCTCGAACTCGGCGTTGATGTCGTCCTCGGTGACCTCGATCTTGAGCTCGCGGGCGAGGGCGTCCAGAGCCAGGGACTCGCGGGCGACGTCGTTGGCCTGCTTGTGCAGGTCGCCGATGAACTGCTCCATGGTCAGACCGGAAGCGGGAAGCCAGGTGTCCAGGGTCATGCCGCGGGCAGCAAGGTTGGACAGGAAGTTCTGGCCAAGCTCCTCAAAGACGGACTGCTCGTAGTCGGCGTCCATCTCGTCGAGCTGCAGACGCTCGGCGAGAGCGGAGACGCAACGGTTCTCCTTCTCGGCCGGCAGGCGGGAAGCCTTGTCCTGCTCGATCTCGATCTTGATGGCGTCGCGCATGGCCTCGATGTTGTCAAAGCCAAAGTCGGACTTGACGAGCTCATCGGTGAGCTCGGGGGTGTTGCGGACCTTGATGCCCTTGACGGTGACCTCGACGGTGTGGGTCTCGGCCTCCTCGCCCTCCTCGACCTCGTCGGTCCAGGTGACGGTCTTGACGTCGTCAACGTTAGCGCCGATCAGGGCCTCGTTGAACTCCTTGGGGTTGCTGTCGCTACCGGCGATGAGCATGCGGCCCTCGGCAGCGAAGTTGTCGGCGTTCTCGACGGCCTTGAGGTCGACGGTGACGTAGTCCTCGGCCTCGACGGCGCGACCCTCGACGTCCTCGAAGGTGGCACGGTAGTTGAGGAGCATCTCGACCTGGTTGTTGATCTCGGACTCGGTGACCTCCGCAGGGGGCATCTCGATCTCGACGGCGTCGAAGGAGGAGAGCTCAGCGGCAGGACGCAGGGAGAACTCGACGGTGTAGGTGTAGTCCTCGTGATCCTTGGCGAGGTCGAGCTCCTTGTAGTCACCGCTCTTGGTGGGGACGATGTCCAGCTCGTTGAGGACGGCGGGCTCGTTGGCGGCGATCAGGTCGTTGGTGGCCTGAGCGAGGGTTGCCTCGGCGCCAAGAGCGGAGTCGATGACCGGACGGGGGGCCTTACCGGCGCGGAAGCCCGGGAAGCGGTACTTCTTGGCGGTGTCCTTGTAGGCCTTCTTGATCGCGGCGTCGACGTCGGCGGCCGGGATGGTGACCGTAGCGGTGAGCTTGGCGTCCTTGACGTCAGAAGCGGTGATGTTCAACACGTTCCTCCTCATACTGCCCAGCTTATCTGAGGTGCTGGTACCTTTATGCAACAAGCGTCGCGAGGGCATAAGCCGACGCGGGTGCGTTGGTGCGGGCGAAAGGACTCGAACCTTCACGGGAATCCCACCAGAACCTAAATCTGGCGCGTCTACCAATTCCGCCACGCCCGCATGAGCGCACAGATTAGGAATGATAGCAGATACGAGCGACAAGCGCACGCACACGTTTTACAGACTCACGACCTCACCACGAGTGCAAAAGGCGGGACGAGTTGCCCCGCCCCGCCCATTACGACTTGTTCGCCGACCCGCTACTCCCCCAGCAGGGCCTTCTCGGGCGTGATGGGAAGCGAGCGGACCTGGTGGCCGGTGGCGTGTGCGACGGCCGAGGCCACGGCGGCGAGCGGCGTGTTGATGACGACCTCGCCGATCGACTTGGCGCCAAACGGGCCCGTCGGCTCGTAGCTCGGCTCAAAGGCCACGCGAATGCTGCCGATATCCAGGCGCGTGGGCAACTTGTAGCTCATAAAGTTGCCGGTGCGCAGGCGGCCGCGCTCATCGTGCTCAACGATTTCGTAGAGCGCGTGGCCGATACCCTGGGCAATGCCGCCCTCGGCCTGGACGCGCGCGAGCGCCTCGTTGATCACGGTGCCGCAGTCCACAGCTGCCGCATAGTCCACCACAGTCACCTTGCCGGTGGCCTTGTCGACCTCGACCTCGGCAATACCGGCCATAAACGGCGGAGGCGAAACGGGCAGGCAGGCGGAGGCATGCGAGGTGAGCGCGTCGCCGCCCGCGATGTTCTTGACGCACAGGTTGGCAAAGTCGCGCAGCGTGAGGTAGCGGTTCTGCTCACGCGCGGCGCGCTCGTCGGACAGGCGCACGTACTGGCCATCGACTGTCTCTTATACACATCTGACGCTGCCGACGATAAGGCTCGTGTAGA
>URLR01000053.1 GCA_900548815.1 uncultured Collinsella sp. | reverse complement strand
GAGATAGGAGTCCGTCTCGTGGGCTCGGAGATGTGTATAAGAGACAGGGTCTAAACCTTGCGTGTCCCAAAGCGAAGGAAATTATAGGGGAGACTCCCCGCCTGTGCAAGCGCAGAAACCCTAGCTCCTCGAATGTGCGACAAACTTGCTGTGGAGCAGACCAATCACAAACGCCACCACGGCAACCGGCGCCCACGCGGCACCGATGTCTGCCAGGGGTAGCGCATCAAACGGCAGCCACGCGCCCGCAAAGAACGCATCGCGGACCGAGGTGATCACGCTCTGCACGGCAACCACGCCGCCGACCCAGACCCACACCTGCGGATGAGCGTCGCAAAAGCCGTGTACCAAACCCATGAGGACCAGCACGATGGCGACGGGATACAAGGCGTTGAGCATGGGCACCGAGAACATGAGGATCACGTCGAGGCCCACGTTGGAGAGCACGCACGAAAACGCTGCGAACACAAAGGCGAGAATCGCAAAGGGACGGCGCATGGCCTCCTCGGAGGCCTCCGCTCCCCCTTTAACCACATACGTTTCGCAGAAGTAACGCGCGCAGCAGCTGATGAGGCCGATGCACACGTTCATGCAGGCGAGGAAGAAGATGGCGAAGACCACGACCGTGCCGGCAAGCCCAAAGTGCATGGAGGCCGAGCGGGCGAGAATGGCGGCGCCGTTGGTGGCGTCGGACATCACGGTGCCGAGCTGCATACCGGCAAGGGCCAAACCGCAGTAGATGACGGCCATGAGCACGCCGGCGATCACACCGGAGCGCGAAATCTCAAAGGCCACGCGCTTGTCATCGGTAACACCCAACTCGTGGATGGTCTCGGCGATGATGATGCCGAAGGCGAGCGACGCAAGCAGATCCATGGTCTGATAACCGGTCAAAAAGCCCTGCATGGTAGCACCGGCATTGTAGGGAGTCTGCGGCGCGGCAGCCGGTCCCAGCGGCGAGATCACGGCAGCACCCACGACCAGCACGATGAGCGCAATGAGCGCGGGGCCCGTAATGCGCCCGAGCACGCGCGTGATAACGCCCGGACGCAGCGTGAGCGCAAACGCGACGACAAAGAAGCCAACGGCAAACACCAGGCGAGCCGTGCCGAGCGAAACGCCCTCGGGCAGTAGCGGCACCAGCATCTCGAAGGCCGTAGAGCTTGTGCGCGGAATGGCCAGGCACGGGCCGATGGCCAGATACACCGCCGCAACGAAGAATTCGCCAAACTTAGGATGCACGCGCCCAGCCAGCTCGCGGGCCGTGCCGGCGAGCGCGACGGCGATAAATCCCATAACAGGCAGACCGATAGCGGCAATCAAAAAGCCGATCATGGCAAGCGGCGTGGCCGTGCCGGCCTGAAGTGCCAGCAATGGCGGAATGATGAGGTTGCCGGCGCCAAAGAGCATCGAGAATAGGGCGATGCCGACGGTAACGACATGGTCGGAGCGCAGACCGCGCGGTGCGGATGAGGCCATAGGCACACCTTTCGGGTCGAAACAAAAACGGGACGGGCAAAAGACCCGTCCCGCAAGTATAAACGGTCTAGCAGCTTTAGCAGGCTAAATCGCACAGAGCATCGATAGCCGTGTCGACTTCTTCGGTAGTGTTGAAATACCCAAACGAGAAGCGGACGACACCCTGGCGCTCGGTACCTAACGCGCGGTGCATGAGCGGAGCGCAATGGGCGCCGGGGCGCGTCGCAATCCCCCACCCTTGCATGAGCGCATCCGAGATCTCGGCAGAGTCGACATCTCCCACGTTAAGCGAAACGATCGCCGAGCGCGTCGGCTGGTCAAAGGCACCGTAGAGCTTAATCCCCGGAATCTCGCGCACACCGGAAAGGAAGCGATCAGCGAGTGCGCGCTCGTGGGCAGCAATCGCCTCGACCCCACCCTGGGCCTCGATATAGTCGAGGCCGGCAGAAAGTCCCGCGATACCGTGGCCGTTGAGCGTGCCCGCCTCAAGGCGCGTGGGCCACTCAAGCGGCTGCAACGCATCGAAACTGTGCACGCCCGTGCCGCCCATGGCCCACGGCGCCACGTCAATGCCCTCCGCCACGGCCAGGCCACCGGTGCCTTGAGGTCCCATGAGCCCCTTATGGCCGGTAAAGCACACCACGTCAAGCCCCACGGCCTGCATATCGATATGCGCCGTACCGGCAGACTGCGAGGCGTCGACGATCACCAGCGCACCGGCCGCATGGGCCATGGCCGCCACGCGCGCAATGTCGACCGCGTTGCCGGTCACATTGGAGGCGTGCGTCACCACCACAGCACGCGTGCCCAGCGTGACCAACCGCTCGAGCTCGTCGTAGTCGAGCACGCCGTTCGCGTCGCAGCCCGCATGCTCAACGGTCACGCCCTGCTCTACCGCCAGGCGATTGAGCGGACGTAGCACGGAGTTGTGCTCGAGCACCGTTGTGACCACACGGTCGCCGGGGCGCACCACGCCATTGATGACGGTGTTGAGCGCCGCGGTGGAGTTGGGCGTAAAACAAACATGGTCAGCACGCGGGCAGCCCAGCAAGCGCGCAAGCTTGGCGCGGCAGCCGTGAATGGTACGCGCCGCATCGAGCGCGCCCGACGTCGCGCCGCGCCCGGCATTGCCGAGCGAGCACATCGCCTGCGTCACGGCATCAATGACCGTTTGCGGCTTATGCATGGTCGTCGCAGCGTTATCCAGGTAGATCATCGCACGACCTCCCACATGTCGATCACCGTAAAGCCCTCGGTGGGGACGCCCGCCGCGGCAAGCTCGCCGCGCAGCAGGTCCTCTTCCGAAGGCAGCGCCTTCCACGCCAAGCCGCAGCCGGCAGCGACCTCCCCGGGCACGGGAATCGTGCGCCCGGGAAGGCCGCGCTCGATGCATAGGGTCTCGCACCCCATGGCGGCCGCCGTGGTGGGAAACGTGATGACAAGCGCCGGGCGCTTCTCCCTCATGGCAACTCCAACCAATACGCTACGGGCGCACGACGCGCACGGCCTGCTCCATCTTCTCCACGATCACGTACATGTTGGTGACCTCGCCCACCGCAAGCTGGTCTTTAATGCCATAGTGGTCGAGGCAGGTACCACAGGTGAGGATCTCGACACCCTGCTCGGCCAGACCCTTCAGGTCGTCGAGTACCGGCGAGCCCTCGACAGTGAGCTTGGCGCCGCCGTTGTAGAACAGCATGGTCGCGGGCAGCTCCTCCTGCTGCGTCACGGCAAAGATAAAGGCCTTCATGAGCTTGTGGCCCAGCTCGTCGTCGCCGCGGCCCATGCAGTCGGTGTAGACGGAAATGACGAGCTTGCCCTTGCCGGCGCTGGCATCACAGAAGGCGGCGCCATCCTGCTCGGGATCAGCCACGGCAACGGCGCCAGAGGTCGCCACGGTCACGTGCCACTCGGCGTCAGAAACCTTCTCGACCGAGGCCGTGCAGCCCTTCTCCTGCGCCATCTTGGAGATGTTCTTGACGGCGGTCTCGTTGTCGACCGAGGTCACCACAGCGCCCTCGCCATTGAGCTGCTTGAGGGCCTTGAGCGTCTTGACGACGGGCAGCGGGCAGGCATCGCCCATGGCATTGACTTCAATCTTGGTAGACATAGTTTTTCCTTTCGAATGTGACCGCCCCGTGATGCGGGCGGCCGATTTTACGATATCAACGAGCGCACAACGCGAACGGCAGGACCGCCTGGCACCGGCTCGCACACGCGACCGACGACGGCGGCGATACGTCCCTCGGCATGCAGACGGCGCACAAGCTCATCCACATCGGCAGCAGGTGCCGCGATGAGCAGGCCACCAGACGTCTGCGGATCGTACAGCGCATCCAGCATGCCCGGCTCCAGGCCCTCGTCGGCCGTCACACGCGGGCCAAAGAAGTCCTGGTTGCGGTAGGAGCCCGCGGGGATAATGCCCAAACGCGCCATGTCAAGCACTTGATCAAAGAGCGGCACCGCCCCCGACGCAAGCTCAATCTGCACGTCCGAGCCCTCGGCCATCTCGCATACGTGCCCGATCAGGCCAAAGCCCGTAATGTCGGTACAGCCGTGAAGCTCGAGTCCCTCGGCCAGACGAATCGGGGCCTCGTTGAGGGTGCGCATCGAGTCAAACATGGCTGCGGCCTCGTCCTGCTCGATGAGCTCGCCCTTAATGGCCGTGGTGATGATGCCCGAGCCGATCGCCTTGGTCAGCAGCAGAACATCGCCCACGCGCGCGCCGCTGTTGGCGAGCATGCGGTCGAGCGCGACAAAACCGCTCACGGACAGGCCGTACTTGGGCTCGTCGTCGTTGATGGTGTGACCGCCCGCGATGGAACAACCCGCCTCGACGCACTTGTCGGCACCGCCTGCCAAAATCTGCCCGGCAACCTCAACGCCCAGGCAACTGGGTATGCAGAGCAGGTTCATGGCATGGCTCGGCCGCCCGCCCATGGCGTAGATGTCCGACAGCGAGTTGGCCGCGGCGATCTGGCCAAACAGAAACGGGTCGTCGACCATCGGTGGGAAGAAGTCGACGGACTGAACGAGGCCCAAGTTATCGCCAACACGGAAGACGCTCGCATCGTCGGAGGTATCGAACCCTACGAGCAAGTTGTCGTTATGCACATTGGGTAAATCGCCCAGGACCTGGGCGAGGGCTCCAGGAGCCAACTTAGCGGCTCAACCGCTCGCAGCAGTCATGGACGTGAGCTTAATCTGATCGTCAGCCATCGATACCTCCTCTCTTCGGTCAATCATTTCTCCCAGTATACGCATGAATGCGAGCCTGCGGCGGATGCATTAATTGAGCGCCTGTGCGCGAATCGCCGCGCCGATGGCACCGGCAAAGCGGGCCTGGGGCGAGGTGGTGACCGGCGACCCCAGCTGCGCGGCAAGCCGCTCCACAACGTAGGCGTTCTCGCACAGCCCTCCCGTCAGATAGTACGGAGCGCCCGCTGCCTGCCCGGCCATAGTGGCCACACGCGACACGACACTCTCAATCACACCGCGGGCGATGTTCTCGCGCGGCTCACCGCGACCAATCAGGCTGATAACCTCGCTTTCGGCAAACACCGTGCACATGCTGCTGATCTTGGTGGGCTCGCCGATGCGAGCGAGGTCCGCCATCTGCTGCTGGGAAATGCCTAGGCGGTCGGCCATGATCTCCAAAAAGCGCCCCGTGCCGGCGGCGCACTTGTCGTTCATGGCAAACTTGGCCACGCGGCCACTTTTAAGCTGAATGACCTTGGTGTCCTGGCCGCCCACGTCGATCACGGTGCCGTGGTCGCCAAACAGGCGCACGGCACCGGTGCCGTGACAGGTGATCTCGGTCACGACCTTGTGCGCATAGAGCACGGCAACACGGCCGTAGCCAGTCGCGACCACGCGCACGTCGTCGGCAGCCACGTCATAACCCGCCGCTGCCAGTGCCTCGCGCAGCCGCTCGGAAGCATCGACCGAGGAGAACCCGGTTGGCTGCACGCACGTCCACGCCACCGAACCCCCTCCATCGACCACAGCAGCCTTAGCCGCCGTAGACCCGATATCGATCCCGATCCCTATCATGGCTCTCTCCCAATCTAAACATCAAAGGTAGCGGCGCGTTCAGGCGCCTTAGCTCTAGGTTTCTCAGGTGCCGGAGATTGCCCCGAAAGAGGAGCGCAGCGTACATTGGGTACGCAAGCGACGGTTTGAGGAGCAAGATCCGGTGCCTGAGGAAGCTAGAGGGTTTCGATGAAGGCGGCGATGCGGGTCTCGATCTGTCCCATGTCGCCGTTGCTGTAGTCGGTCTCGATCTTCATGTACGGAATGCCCGCACCCTCGACAGCCTCCTGCATGCGCGCACTCTCCACGTTAAAGGTGTGGCACGCCTGGAGCACGCTCTCCACTACGCCATCGACGTGATACTTCTCGCACATGGCCAGCGTGTTTTCCATACGACCGTCGTTGGGCGTCATGACCGAGCAGTTGATATCCAGGTAACGGTCGGCGATGGCGCGAAGGATGTCGGGAGCCTCCGGGTCGATCATCATGGCCGCCGTGCGCTCGCCCGAGCAGTCGTCCATGCACACGACCACACCACCGTTGAACTCGATGGTGCGACCGATCTTGTTGATCACGCCGCCCACCGGGCAGCCGGTGATCAGAATGCGCTTGGCATCCGCCGCAACCGGGCGCTCGCTCGCGTCGTAGGCCTCGCGCAGCTTGACAACCTTTTGCTCCAGCTGCTGCGTATAGGCCTC
Organism: uncultured Collinsella sp.; assembly: GCA_900548815.1. GTDB lineage: Bacteria > Actinomycetota > Coriobacteriia > Coriobacteriales > Coriobacteriaceae > Collinsella. The sequence goes on along the minus strand of URLR01000053.1, from coordinate 6,863 downwards.
GATATCAAAGCTAAACGTACCGGCAAACATGGTGCTCATCAGGTCGACGCCGCTCATGGCCGCCGGCTGGTTGGCCTGCAGCGCAAACATCTCGAGCTGGGCCGCACGCAAGCGGTTGCGACGACGGACGGCAGCGCGCAGATCATCGTCGGTAATCGCGATGCCGTAGAAGTTCTCGAGCTCCTCCTTGAGCAGACGGCACTCCTCGTACCAGCCCTCGCGCTCGTAGGCTCGATCGCGGCCCTGCGGAAGATGCAGAATGTGCGTGCGCTTGAGCTCGTTGAGCAGCTCGTACATCTTCTTCTTGCCGTCGCAGGTGGTCTCACCGATGATCATGTCGCTAAAGTACGTAAACGGGCACTTTTGCGAATAGGCAAAACCATACGTAGACTTGATGAGCGGGCACAGGTTTGCCGGCAGCACCTTCTCGGCCTCGGGAATCACCTCGTCGGACGTGCCGCACAGCGCCACGCTCGCAGCCCCCGCGGCATCGATAATCTCGAGCGGCGTGTAGCTGCACAGAAAACCGACCAGGCGATTACCCGCCTGCTTATTATCCTTGACGCGAATAAACGCCGCCTTGCGTTGCTCGTTGAACTCCTCAAACGTGGACGGCAACGGCTGCTCAATATTTTCCGACATATAACTCCTTAACAAACCTTTTAACCAACCAAGGAAACGGCTTTCCCAGGTGCCCGAGGTTGCCGTGAAAGAGGAGCGCCGCGTACTTTGGTATGCAAGCGATGGTTTGAACGGCAAGATCGGGTGCTTGGGGAAGCCGCTGGACCGGATAGCCCTAAATGGTTTCCAAGAAAGCCTCAATCCTGGTTTGCAGTTGGCCTGCATCCTCGCCGGCGTAGTCGGTCGTGATGTGCATAAACGGGATGCCGGCCTCTTCGGCGGCCTTCTCCACGGCAAACGACTCCATCTCGTAGAGCGTGCAGAACTGCAAGGCCACGTCGACGATGCCGTCGGCATGCAGGTCCTTGGCCATCTGGACAATGTCCTTCATACGCTGGTCGTTGGGCGTAAAGACGGCGCAGTTGATCTTAAAGTAGCGCTCGGCGATGGCGTCGAGCATCTCGTCAACCGTCTCACCGGACTCGTCGACCAGGTCCTTGTAGTAGCGCGAGCCCGTGCAGGACTCCTCGCCCACCACGACTCCGCCGGCCTTCTCGATGAGGTTGAACAGCTTCCAGTTGGGCACGGCCATGGGCGTACCGGTGTACAGGATGCGCTTGGTGCCCTTGGGCGCCACACCCTCGCCGGCCTCAACGCGCTGCTCGCACTCAGCCGCCATTTCGTTGATGGCGCCGGTCAGACGCGGCGTGTCATCCATAAAGGCGGCCTGAACGGTCAGCAGGCTGTCGAGACCGCTGATGGGCGCCGGATCGGCAGCGCGGGTCGCAGCCAGACGCTGCAGGGCGCGACGCTTCTCGTTGACGGCGTGGATGGCAGCCTTCAGGCGCTCAGGCGTAATCGTGACGCCGCACTCTTCCTCGATCTTGGCGGCAAGCTTTTTAACCTCGGCCTTCCAGGTCACGAGCGTCGACTCGTCGTGCACGTTGGGAATATCCATGACGTACATGTTCTTTTGCGTGGCAAAGAACTCGTAGGCCTTCTTCTTGCCATCGCAGGTGTTCTCGCCTACCACCAAGTCACTCGACTCAATGTAGGGGCAGACCTCGCCCAGCTTAAAGCCGGCAAAGCTCTTGATGAGCGGGCAGGTGTTGCGCGGCAGATGCTCCTCGACCTTGTCGGTCGCCCAGTCGGCACCCGAGCACAGACCAACTGGAATGCCGTCACAGGCAAGTACGATCTCCTCGGGCACGTACACACAGAACGAACCGACGATCTTGGTGGCCTCGCCGGCCTCCTTCTTGTCGAGCATCTCCTTAATACGGCCGCTGTGGATGTTGGTGGCGACAAAATCCAGGTAGGACGTGGACTTGGGGCGATTGTTCTGCGTCAGGAACATATCGCCGTACATCTGGCCCACGGCGCCCAGCAGCATGTCGTGGTCGGCAAGATTCATGCCGAGGCTCTCCCACATCGGATGGAAATCAAATTCTTCAGCCATGACGGTTCCCCTCTCGAATCAAAAATGAATAGCTACGGTATTGCTGCACGGTGGGTGGCGAAAACCCGACCGCGCCTAAACCCGGAATTTTGGGGAACCTGCTTTGCAGCTGATTATTTAGTTGTGCGTCGTCTCTCCCGGAGCCGTGAACATACCTGCTCATATGCGGCTCCGAGCCATATATAGGGCACGCGCGGCAACGCGGCGAATGTATGTCATCTGCGGCATGTGCGCACCCTCCTTTACAAGTTAAGGTCAACTATATCAACGGTCGTCGACCATGCGAACACCGTTGACATTCGTACGACAGCCTCGTGTGCCGTCGTTTAATAAATAATTATCTTAATTGATAAGAGTTTGCCATCCCTCATTCGGCGCGCGGCAAGACAAAGCCGCCGAGGCTTATATCCCCGACGGCATTACCCGGCGCTATCGACAAACCAAGTGGATTCTACTCGCATCGAAGTGCATGCGCAGCGTCTCGCCTGCTTGCGGCAGCTCGTCGACAGGCACGCCCACCTTGTTGACCTTCCACTGCAGACGCGTGGGCGCATCAGCGCGCGGCACGTCCAGCAGCACCAGGCGCTCAAAACGCGAATCGCTCACGCGGGCCACGTGCAAATCATAGCTGTTGCGTCCCCGCTCCGCGCGATTGTCAACATGGAAGTAGCTTGCGCGAATGCCCAGGTACGCTGCATTATCGGGAACCTCGCGACCCACATTAAAGGTCATGCCCCAGTCGAGGGCCTCAACTTCTTCGTCGCCGATCTTGCGCGCCCGGCTTGTGTTCTTGCAGCCCGTCAGGCGCAGTGCCGCCAGCGTCTGCGGACGGCGGACCACGTCCTCGACGGAGCCGATCTCCTCAACATGCCCGTCGTGCATCACGCAGATGCGCCCGCACAGGCGGCACGCTTCGTCGATGTCGTGGCTCACGTAGAGCACGGTGCGGTTGCATACATCGAACAGGTCGAGCATGTTCTGTTCGAGGGCGCTCTTAAGATAGGAATCGAGTGCGCTCATGGGCTCGTCGAACATAAAAATGCCCGGATGCGCCGCCACCATGCGGGCAAGCGCCACACGTTGTTGCTGACCGCCCGAGAGTCGCGCGGGATAGCGGTCGGCAAAATCGGACAGACCGAAAATGCCCAGATAGCGCTCGGCGAGCTTTTTGCGCGCGGCGGCGTCGCCCGCATCCTTTACACCGGCGCATACGTTATCGGCCACCGTCATGTTGGGAAACAGCTGATAGTTTTGGAACAGCAGGGCGCATTTTCGCTCCTGGGGCGACAGGTTGATGCCCGTCGCCGAGTCAAAAAAGGTCACGCCGTTGACGACGATCTTGCCCTCGTCGGGCGTCTCCACGCCGGCGATGCAGCGCAGCGTACAGCTCTTGCCGCAACCCGAGGCACCGAGCAGCGCCACACGATCCTCGCCGGCCTCAAGCTGCATGTCGAGCATAAACCCGGGATAGCGCTTTTTGATATCCAGAACGAGCGACATGGCCTATCGACCTCCCTGCAAAGCGGCATCATCGCGCATGAGCTCGGCCAGCGCCTCGCGATCGATACGCAAGGCATCGCCGCCCGCCGGGTCGAGCGAATCGGTCTGGCCGCCCAGCTGCTTGGCCTGCTTGCGCTCCGCGCGGGAGAGACCGCGCTCGCGATACTTTTGCGAATGCGCCGTGTACATGTTGATGAACAGGATGACCAGGAAGCTGAACACGATTACGACTACGACCCAAAAGAGGGCCACCGACGTGTTGCCGCCCATCCACTCAAAGTAGATGGCGATGGGAATGGTCTGCGTAATACCGGCGTAGTTGCCCGCAAAGAACAGCGTGCAGCCAAACTCGCCCATCGCGCGGGCAAAGGCGAGCACCGTGCCGGCGGCAATAGAAGGCCGGCCAAGCGGCATCATAAGCTTGGTAAAGATGCGACGCTCGGACCATCCCAGCGTGCGCGCCGCATCGAGCATCTGTGTGTCGAGGCTCTCGAAGGCTCCGAGTGCCGTACGATAGACGAGCGGGAACGACACCACCACGGCAGATATCACCGCCGCGGGCCACGTAAAGACGATTGAGATGCCGTGCGCGATAAGCCACTGTCCAACACTGGTCGAGCGACCAAACAGCATAAGCAACAAAAAGCCGCACACCGTAGGCGGCAGCACCATAGGAATCGTAAAGACCGAATCGAGCAGGCCCTTGATGCGACTCGAGGTACCCATGGTCTTCCACGCGGCGAACAGGCCCAGCGCAAACGCGATCACCAGGGCAAGACCGCTCGTTTTAATGGACACCCAAAACGGGCGATAGTCGATGTCGCCCAAAAAGGAAGCCAGAGAGGTCAAGGGCCCCTGCTCATCCCGCAACACGACAGACGATGCTTCTACCATGTGAGCGCTATCAAGCCAACGCGCGCCGCCCTTGGCATCACCCGAGGCTGATGCAATCACCACATAGCGGTCCCCATCCGCACCGCGCTCGTCAAAGCTATAGGTATACCCGCCGGCATCAAACGTTGTTTCCGCCGTGACATACCAAGGAAGATCCACGTTCCCCAGCTGCGCACCTCCCATGCAGTTTGCGCTGTCGAGCTCACAGACGAGGGCCTTGAGACCCGATACGCACTCGTTGTCCTGCGGATCCAACCCATACTTCTCGACCGCCTTGGGCGATATCCACACCACAACGCGATCGGCGGCAGGCGCCACTACAAGGTCCACGTCCTCGTCAACGGGAAACCGGTAGCCCTCAGGCTGGCCCTCCATGGCACGAGCGGTCCCCTTGGCCAACCGCTCAAAACCTTCGATCCCATAGGAAAGCCCATGAGCGGTCGCAGCAACCTGGGCCCCGTGCTCAGCGTCCCCGGCAAACGCAAATCCCGGCACCCAGCAAAGCGCGAAGGTCAAAGCACAGGCGACAAGCATGCGGAATCTATTAAGCACGAAAAGCTCCAAGCGAATACAAGGACGAAGTGAAAAACAAAACGATGGAATTATCGCGCCAAGCCGCACTACGCGGAAAGCTCAAAGCCGTACTTGGCCCAAATCTTCTGGGCCTTCTTGTTGGTCAGGCAGAAGTCGATGAACGCCTTGGCCTTGTCGGCGTGCTCGGAGCTCTCGGCAACGGCACCCGGGTACACGATGGGCTTGTGCGAGTCCTCGGGGCACACAAAGGCTTCCTCGATGCCGTCGTAGCGGAAGATGTCGGAGCTGTAGACAAAACCAGCCACGCAGTCGCCCGTAGAGACGTAAGACGCAGCAGTGCCGACCTTGTCGGCCAGGGCCACCTTGTCGGCGATCTCGGGAGCATACTCGCCGTCGTCGCCCTCGGTACCGGTGTAGAGGCCCACGGAGGCCAGGGCCTGGTTGGCGTACTTGCCGGCGGGGACGGTCTTGGCGTCGCCAATGGCAATCTTACCGTCCAGATTCGCGACGTCGGCGATGGCCTCGACCTTAGTATCGGAGCCCTCGGCGCGAATGATCACGAGGTCGTTGACGAACATGTCCTCACGCGTGTCGGCATCGACGAGCTCGGCGGCTTCGGCGTCGTCCATGGTGCCCTTGGAGGCCGTGATGAGCACGTCGACGGCGGCACCGGCACGCATCTGCTCAACGAGGTCGCCGGAGGCCTTAAACTGCGTGTCGGCAAAGGTGGTGCCGGTCTGCCCGGTGTAGAGCTCCTGAACCTCGGGCAGGGCCTTCTCGAGCGAGTTGGCGGCAAAGACCTGCAGCTCGACAGCTTTCTTGGAAGATGCCTTAGCAGAACCGGCATCGGATCCGGCCGGCTCGGACGTCTTGCTGCCCGAGCAGCCGGCAAGACCAAGGCCGGCAGCGACGACAGCAGAAAGCGAGACGAATCCGCGGCGAGAAACCATATCGAACATATTCAACCCTTTCGGACCTTGTGCCCGGGTACCCCACCGCGGGCTTTAATCTGCAATCAGATTATACTTTTGCGCGAATAATGATAGTGAGAAATTATTCTCACCAGAGTATATAGTTTCGAGTTACTGTGCACCTCGGCGTCGCTTCGGTGGAAAACAAAAGCGGAGCAGCCGTTCAGGTCGCCCCGCCGCAGGTAAACCGCTTAGTTGGTATGTCCGCCGCCCGCTGTCATCTGAGCCGCGTGCTCCAGCTGGTCCGCTATGGCCTCCCAGCTTTCGCGGGCGGCCTTCGTAGAACCGGGAAAGTTTACGACAAGCGTATGACCTCGTTGCATGCAAATAGCGCGCGAGAGCATGGCGCGGCGCGTCTTGGTCATCGAGTACGCGCGAATCGCCTCTGCAATACCCGGCACATCGCGGTCGCAGACGGCACGCGTCGCCTCGGGCGTCACATCGCGCATCGAAAGCCCCGTGCCGCCGCAGGTGAGCACGACATTGGCGTGGCACTCATCGGCGGCTTCCACAATGGCATCACCAATCTCGCTGACGTCGTCGCGCACAACCACATGTGAGGCAACCGTCCAGCCCTGCGCCTCGATAAGTTCCTCGAGTGCAGCACCCGCCTCGTCCTGGGCAAGATCGCGCGTATCCGAGCACGTCACAATCGAAATCTTCAACTCCATAGCATTCCTCCTATAGCGCCGTGCCCTCAGGCAGGTCGACACGCACGACATCCACGACGTCGCCCGCCTTGAGCTCGCACGGTCCTTCGTCAATACGCAGCAGGCAGTTGGCCCGCTGCATCGTGCCGAGCAACGCCGAATTCTGCGTCTTGGCCTCGGTCACCAATAGCCTGTCTCTTATACACATCTGACGCTGCCGACGATAAGGCTCGT
>URLR01000052.1 GCA_900548815.1 uncultured Collinsella sp. | reverse complement strand
GTCTCGTGGGCTCGGAGATGTGTATAAGAGACAGCGACGAGTCACAGCTGCCCGAGTGCGAGCGCAGCAAATGGCGCCTGGACGAGAACGCGATGGGCCTGGCCAAGAGCCGTTTTTGGCTCGCGACGCTCATGCAGATGACGTTCCCGGGCGTTCCCTCAATCTATTACGGTGACGAGTACGGCTTGGAGGGTCTCACCGAACCGGGTAATCGCCGCACCATGCCGACCAAGGAAGACCTGCACGACTTCGATACGTTCGCGATCGTCAAGAACGCATCTGCCGTGCGCCGCGCGCTGCCGTTTATGATCGACGGCGAAATCAAGGCCTTCGCGCTCAATGACGAGGTACTTGCCTACAACCGTACGGGCAAGGATGGCGAGTCTGCGACGGTTATCATCAACCGCAGCCTGCGCAATTCACACCGCGTGACGATTCCGGCGCTCGGCGAATGCGCGAGCGATGTGATCAGCGGTCACGAGTGCGAGATCCACAACGGCACGGTCACGCTCGACCTGTACCCGCTGGGGTCGTCGATTATCTATCACCACGCCGAGCAGCGCCTGCAGGAGCCGCTCGATCACGGCGCAGGTGTTGTATGCCATATCACATCGGTGCCGACCGACGACGGCAAGCCCGGTACGATCGGCGCGCCCACGCGTCGTTTTATCGACCATCTGGCTGCCATGGGCATGCGCTACTGGCAGGTTCTCCCCGTCAACCCCACGGACTTCTTCCGCTCCCCTTACGCCGGTCCTTCGGCCTTTGCAGGCAATATCGACCTGCTGCCCGAAAGCCACGAAGAGCTGGCCGCCGACTTTGAGACCTGGAAGGCCCGCGGCGGCGAGGATGCCGACCCGCTGTACACAGCGTTTAAGCATCGCAATGCCGATTGGCTCGAGAAGTACTGCGTCTACATGGCCGTTAAGAAGTACTTTGAGGGCGAGTCGCGCCACGATTGGCCGGCAGATGTCGCGCGTTACAACGAGCATCTGATCGACGACAAGCGCTTCCACGACGAGGCCGAGCTTCAGGCGTATATGCAGTACCGCTTTGACCTAGCTTGGTGCGAGCTCATGAACTATGCGCACAAGAAGGGCATCGAGGTTATCGGGGATATTCCTATGTACGTGTCCGACGATTCGGCAGATGCGTGGAGCGAGCCCGAGAACTTCTGGCTGTCCGATACCGGCAAGGCGATTGAGATTTCCGGTGCGCCGCCCGACAACTTTGCGCCCGAGGGCCAGGTGTGGGGCAACCCGACGTTCCGCTGGGACCACATGAAGCAGAACGGCTATAGCTGGTGGATGGATCGCCTGCGTCGTGCGTTTTCGCTCTACGACCGCGTGCGCCTGGATCACTTCTTGGGCTTCCACAGCTACTTCAGTATCCCCGCAGGTAAGGCATGCGCCGATGGCCGCTGGCTTGCGGGCCCGGGCAAGGACCTATTCCAGACCGCCTACGACGAGCTGGGTCCGCTCAACTTTATCGCCGAGGACCTGGGCTATTTGACGCCCGGTGTTCGCGCCATGGCTTCGACCTGCGGCTTCCCCGGCATGGATGTGCTGGAGTTTAGCGACTACGACGTTCGTTGCGGTGTGCATCCCACGCCAGGAAAGATCCTGTACACCTCGACGCACGATACGTCGACGCTGGCCGGTTGGTGCACACGTTCCTTTGCGGGCGGCGATGAACCGAGCGGTGTTGAGGTGGCGGCAAAGCTGATGAGCGACGCGCTTGCAAGCGACGCTCCCCTAGTGATGATGCCGCTACAGGATATCCTGGGGCTTGGCGACGACGCGCGCATGAACGTTCCGGGCGTGGCAACGGGCAACTGGACTTGGAAGGCTGACGAGGCGGACATTGCCGCCGCTGAGAACAAAACCGCACAGCTCCTGCGCAACAACCATAGATTCTGGGGCGAAGCGTGATAAAACCCCCGATATAGGGTACAGTTACAGACGTTTGAATTTTTGCGGGCAGAGTAATCTGCCCGCTTTGTGCTGAAAAGGAAGTATTATGGCGCGCTACGATTACAAGTGCTCGAGCTGCGGCAACGTGTTTGAGGTTGAGCATCCCATGTCCGAGACTCCCGAGGTCGTGTGCCCCAGCTGCGGTGCCCCGGCGGCCAAGACCTTCTCGGCCAGCGGCATTAAATTTGAGGGTAGCGGTTTCTACAACACCGACCAGCGAAGCGGTGGCGCCAGCACCAGCGCCACCAGCGGCTGCTGCGCCAACTGCCCGCATAACCACTAGAAACAACGCGGCCCCGCGATCAACACCGATCGCGGGGCTAATTCTTTTTGTGTTGCAGGTAGCTCTATGAGTTGCGGTGAAATAAGGACTGTTTGGCGGGTGGAAGCCGCTATTCAATCCCTATTTCACCGCAACTTAATTGTTACTTGTGGACCATTCTGGCGCAGAAGTGGCCGTCGTAGGAGTCGGCGTTTACAGGGACGCTTTGGAAGAGGCCTCGATCGTTCTGACGTACGGAGACGAGCTTCTTGGCCTGATCGAACTCGGGGAGTTGCAGAATCAGTGCCTCGGAAAGCGGTGCCACGCTAAAGCCGGCGCCCTCGGAAGAAGCGAGGAACGCGTCCACCACCTGCGTGTTCTCCTCGTCGAAGACCGAGCACGTCGCATAGATGAGCTCGCCGCCGCCGGCCACGCGCGCGGCGGCTTCCTTGAGCATCGTCAGCTGCAGTTTGGGCAGCTCAACCGTCACATCGTTTTCGGTCAGGCGCCACGGGATCTCGGGATGACGGCGCATGGTGCCGGTGCCCGAGCACGGCGCATCGATAAAGACCGTGTCGAACTTAACCGGCTCGCCAAGCATGGCATCAAAAGATGTGAGCACCTCATCAAGCTCGCAGGCATCACCCGAAACCGTACGAACGCCCTGAATACCGGCCTTATGCAGACGAGCGAGATTCAGATCGCACTTGCGATCATGCAGATCGAGCGCCGTATGCTGACGCTCATAGCCCGCACGCTTGGCCTGACACATCATCACATAGGTCTTGGTGCCACGACCGGCACCAATCTCAAGGCAGCTTCCAGGGCGCGTGGCTGCCGTGGCGATAAGCTGCGCGTTGAGATCAGATGCCACCGCGGCAGCACGCTCAAACACACCCGAAGCAACGGTAACCTGGGCATCAACCGGCGCATGACAACCCGGGAACACGGGTGCCACAAGCTGCGAGACATACGGATCGGGCTTGGTCGCAAAGGCGTTCTCATGCAGGGCCAGCGGCGCGGGGGCCAGATTGCCGGCAAAGTTAAGCGCACCCTCTGGCGTGTCGAACGATGCCATAATGCGAGCGCACAGCCAACGCGGCAGACCCATCAGGCGCGACAGACGAACCAAGCGTCGCTCAGACTCATCCACATCAGACGCCGTGGCAAAGTCCTCAATATTGTCCGCGACCTTATGCAGTACGGCGTTAGCCAAACCAGCGGCGGACTTAGCACCGCTGCGCACCAGCTCAACACCCTGACTTACGGCAACGCGACCAGGCGTATACAGATAGAGCATCTCGAAGGCCGAGATACGAAGCGCCATGCGAACGCGCGGCGCAACCTTTTTAGGCTTATCAAGAAACTGATCGAGCAGTTCGTCCAAAATGCCCTGCGTGGCGGCAACACCGAGCGCCAAACGCGCGGCAAAAGCGGAATCGCGCTGGTCAATAGCCTTGGCCGATGCGCGAGAGGACAGCACGTCACGCGCATACATGCCGCGGCGATCGGCCTCCATTAGCACATCGAGCGCAAGCTTGCGCGCAGGAGACAGCTTGCTCATGACAAAACACCCCACGAAAGATCGGCACCCTGCAGGCCAGCAGCCCAGGCAGAAGCGGCCATAGCACGCTTGCCATCAGGCTTAACCTCGAGCAACTCAACCGTGCCATCGGAAAGACCGAGGTAAACACGCTTGTTTTTAACGTCAACAGTGCCCTCGCCAAGCGACACATCAGCCGGCGCAGCATTGAGCACGCGCACGGTCTTGCCGGCAATCACGCAACGAGCAGGCGCGGTGTCGGACGAGGCGAGCACATGACGCACGCAATCGAGCGCAGCCATCTGCGGATCCAGACGCATCTCCAGCTTGGAAATCTTGGCAGCATGGGTAACGAGTGCCTCATCCTGATCAGTCCACACGGCGGTGCCATCGGCAAGAGAAGGAAGCGTATCGGCAAGCAGTTTGCCGCCAAGCTCACCAAGCTCCATGGTCAGCGCCTCAGTATGCTTACCGGCAACCGACGTGGAAGCCTGAGCACAATAAGCACCAGTATCCACGCCATGCCCAATGCGCATAATGGAAACGCCAGCAATCTCATCACCAGCAAGAATGGCACGCTGAATGGGAGCAGCCCCACGCCAACGAGGCAGCAAGGACGCATGGACATTCACAATGCCGAGCGGTGCCATATGCAGCACGTCATCAGGCAAAATGCAACCATAAGCAGCCACACAGAAAATGTCAGCCTGGGCAGCCTGAAGCGCCTCAACAACCTCAGGCGTCATACGATTAGCCTCAACAACCGGCAACCCCAGCTCAAGCGCCTTGGCCTTAACAGGAGACGGCTCAAGTTTCTTGCCACGCCCACGAACAGCATCAGGACGAGTAACAACAAGCGCAATCTCATTCCCAGCTTCAACAACCGTAGTCAGCGAAGGCACAGCAAAATCAGGCGTACCCATAAACACAATACGCATAAAAGTTAGTCTCCTCTCAATAACGAGCCGAGACGGCTACAAAAAAGCGTTCCAGGTCGCAAGCGCACCCATCCGCAATAACAATTCAACAAGAACAAATATACCCAAAACCAAAGAAAGAGCCGCAATAAAAGCAGCTCTTCCAACAAAGCAATTATCAGCGAAGACGCCCATCCCTGGCCCAACGGCACCCGGGCGAACCGAGCCAGAACAACGCAGTCCCCGGTGCTGAGCGCCCACATATCGTCCCGCGCGCAGTTTCGCAGCGAAGCGAGAATGTTTGAGCACGGGATGATATGTGGACGCTCAGCACCGGGGACGGTGGAACCTACTCCGTCTCGCCCGGTCGAGCGCCGCGGGCCAGGGCGTCCTGGTACTCCTTGACCGCCTTGATCCTCTGCATGGGCTTAAGGCGCTCGAACATGGTGTTGCCGTGCAGGTGATCGATCTCGTGCTGCAGGCACACGCAGAACAGATCGCCCGAGGCCTCGTAGCGAATCAGGTTGGCGTCCAGGTCATACGCCTCGACGACGACATGGTCAGGACGCTCAATTTCGCAGCTAATGCCGGGGATAGACAGGCAGCCCTCGCTAAACGGCACCAGATGGTCGCTCTGCTCAACAATGACGGGATTGATGAGCACGTACGGGTCGTAGTCGTTCTTATCGCTGTAGTCGCAGTCGATAGTAACGAGTTGGATGAGCTCGCCGATCTGCGGAGCAGCCAGACCGCAGCCGCCGTTCTCGAACATCATCTTCTTCATCTTCTCGGCAAGCGCCTCGATCGCCGGGGTGATTTCCTCGATGACGGCGCACTCCTGGCGCAGACGAGGGTCGGGCGACAGTACGATTCCGTTGGCTTCCATGGCCATCCTTTCGGGTTGTTACATCAAATCATAGGCGTCGACGTCAACGCTCACGCTCACGCCGCGCACGGAGCCCACCTCTTTGAGGCAGGCGTCGATATCATCAGAGACATGGTACCCTACCGGTGACTTCACAAGCAGATGGAAGCGGTAACGGTCCTTGGCTCTCTCGATTACACACGAAGCCGGGCCCAGCACCTGCGGCACGGCACTCCCCGCCCGCAAAAAGTCGGGCGCGGCGGCATGCCAGCGGCGCTTAAGAAGCTTTGCAATGCGCCCGATGTAGTCTTGCGCGTTGTCTCGGTTCGCCGACCACACCAAGATGTTGACCAGGCGAACAAACGGCGGGTATAGCGCGTCGCGGCGCTGATCCAGGTCGTAGTCGGTAAAGATCGAACGGTCATGCTCAGCGACGGCGCGGATGACCGGATCCTCGGGCAGGTAGGTCTGGATGATCACCTCGCCGGGGCGATCGCCGCGACCGGCACGGCCCGCCACCTGTTCCAGCAGGTCGTAGGCGCGCTCCCCTGCGCGAAAGTCGGGCAGCTTGAGGGCGAAGTCGGCATTGACCACGCCTACGAGCGTGACCTCGGGAAAGTCGAGACCCTTTGCGATCATTTGGGTGCCCAGCAACACGGCGCAATCTGCCGCATCGAACTGCTCGAGCAGCTTTTTGTGCGCATCCTTACCGCGCGTGGAATCGGCATCCATGCGAATAATGGCGACATCCTCGGGAAGCATCTGGTGCAGTGCGTCCTCAATCTGCTGCGTGCCCAGACCCATTTTTGCCAGGTAGCGACTGCCACATTTGGGGCAACGGCTCGTGGGCGCGGGATAGGGCTGCACGCGCCAGGACGATCCACAGGTGTGGCACTGCAGCGTGTGCGTGCGCTCGTGATACGTAAGCGCGGTGGAGCAGTGGTTGCAGGTGGGCACGCAGCCGCACTCGCGGCACATAAGGAATGGCGCAAAGCCGCGGCGGTTATGCAGCAGCACGGCCTTCTCGCGACGCTCGACCACACGTTCCAGGCCTTCCATCAGCGGTTTTGAGAACATGGAGCGACTGCCGTGCGAGAACTCGCGGCGCAGGTCGGCAATGCGAACCGTGGGCAGCACGGCATGCCCCGGGCGCTCGGGCATCTCGACGCGCGTCCAGGTGGCACCGTTGTACGTGCCGCGGCGGCAGCGGTCGAGGGCCTCGGCAGAAGGCGTGGCGGAGCCCAACACGAGCGGGCAGCGGTAGCGGCGCGCCATCTCGGCCGCCACCTCGCGCGCGTGGTAGCGCGGGCTGGAACCCTGCTTGTAGCTGGTCTCGTGCTCCTCGTCGATGATAATGAGGCCCAAGTCGCTGAGCGGACAAAAGAGCGCCGAGCGGGCGCCCACGACCACGCGTGCGGCACCGCTGGCGACCATATCCCACTGGTCCAGGCGCTCGCCGGCCGAGAGGCGCGAATGGAACACGGCGACCGTCTCGCCAAAGCGAGAGCGGAAGCGGCCGACGGTCTGGGCCGTCAGCGATATCTCGGGCACGAGCACGCAGGCTGAGCGGCCAGCCGCGAGTACGCGTTCGATGGCGGAGAGGTAAACCTCGGTTTTGCCGGAGCCGGTGACGCCGTCGACCAGCACCACGTCGCCATGAGCGTCCAGACGATCGCGCTCAATCTGCGCGAGCGCCTGCTGCTGGCCGTTCGTGAGCGCGACTGGTGCCTTACCGCTTGCCGAGGACAGCGTGGTCTGCTCGCTGCAGCCACGCCAGGCGCGACGCTCCTCCACCACGACGACACCACGTTTTTCGAGCGCCTTGATGGTCGCCGACATGCTGTTGTAGAGCAGGTTGAGGTCGCGCGTTGTGACCGGGCCGCACCGTAGTGCCTCGATGAGCTGACGCTGGCGGACCGCCGTTTTGGGAGGCGTATAGTCGAAGCCCTCGGGCGTGAGCATGACCCAGCGATTTTGGATAGGCTTGACGGCGGGGCGCTCAACGGCCCACACGCCGTCGTCGCCCTTGACCACACGCGGGCTGCCGCCCGGGGGCAAGAACAGACGCAGGCACTCGGAAAGCGTTGCGACGTACTCGCGGCTCATCCAGCGTGCGATGCGGGCGGCCTCTGCGGTAAAGAGCGGTTTGCTGAGGATAGCCTCGATGGCTTTAATGCGCACGGGGTCGAGGGCGTTGTTACCCTGCAGATCGCCCAGCTCAGGCGCAATGTCGACGATATAGCCCGCGGCCGCACGGTTACCAAAGTGGACCAGGACCGTGGATCCGATCTGCGCCTCATTGGCAAGGGGTTGAGGAATGCCATAGGCAAACGGCTCGGACAGCGCACGCGTCGGGATGTCGAGGACCACGCTCGCATAGGCAGCGATGGGCTCAGGTGCAGGCTCGGGCTTGGCTGGGGCAGCAGCGGATGCCGATGCCACCGTAGTCTCCTCCGGTTCCGGCGAACCAAACAGCGAAAGTTGCTCGGCCATGACCCCAGCACCTCCTATCCCATACGTCTACAGAAACAAGAGCCCCGCTCGGGTGAACGGGGCTCGGATACAAACGTTTGCGCAGCGATTACAGCGCCATCGTGCGGGCGCGATCAATGCGCGCCAGGCAGTCGTCGCGACCGACGAGCGCCATGGTCTCGCCCAGCGGAGGGCTCACCATGTTGCCGCAGACGGCGACGCGCACGGCCTGGAACACCACGCGCTTCTTGAGGTCCATCTGCTCAGGCAGCGGCTCAAGCGCGGCGTCGATGTTGGCAGCCGTCCACTCGTTCACACCCTCGAGCGCGGCCTTGGCGGCATCAAGAATGGCACCCATGCCCTCCTTGGCCAGGCCCTTGTTGACGGATTTCTCGTCGTACTCGAGCGTCTCGGCCGTAGCGAAGACGGGAGCGGCAACGGTCACGGCGTCGGCCGGCATCTTGGTGCGCGGCTTGACAATGGCGGCAAGCGCGTCGATCCAATCCTCGCCGTACTCGACATTACCCTCGATGAGACCCGCCTCATGCAGCTCGGGGACCATGATCTCGTCGGCAAACTGAGCATCGGACATGCCGTTGATGTACTCGGCATTGACCCAGTCGAGCTTCTTGGGGTCGAAGGTCGCCGGGTTCTTGGAGATGCGGTCGAGCGAGAACTTGCTGGCAAGGACATCGCGCGGGATGATCGTGGTCTCGCCGTCGAGCGACCAGCCGAGTAGCGCCAGATAGTTGACGAAGGCGTCGGACAGGTAACCGGCGTCGCGGTACTCCTCCACCGAGGTGGCGCCGTGGCGCTTGGAGAGCTTCTTGCCGTCGGCGCCCAGGATCATGGAGATGTGGGCGAACGTGGGCACGGGCGCGCCGAGGGCCTCGTAGACCATGACCTGACGCGGGGTGTTGGACAGGTGGTCGTCGCCGCGGATGACATGGGTGATCTTCATCATAGCGTCGTCGACAACGGTCGCGAAGTTGTACGTGGGCGTACCATCGGAGCGGAAGATGACAAAGTCGTCGAGCTCCTTGGCGTCGAAGGTCACCTCGCCGTGGACGGCGTCGTGGATAACGACGTCACCGCGGTCCTCGGGCACCTTAATGCGCAGGACGTAGGACTCGCCGGCCTCGATGCGGCGGCGGGCCTCCTCGGGATCAAGATCGCGGCAACGGCGCTGATAGCCCTGGAAGGGGTCCTTGCGCTCCTGCGCGGCCTTGCGGTCGGCGTCGAGCTGCTCCTTGGTGCAGAAGCAGGGATAGGCCTTGCCCTCGTCCCAAAGCTTCTGGGCGGCCTGCTTGTACAGGTCCAGGCGCTCGGTCTGGGCGTAGGGGCCAAAGTCGCCGCCCACCTCGGGACCCTCGTCCCAGTCCAGGCCCAGCCAACGCATGGCGCGCAGGATGATCTGCGTGTTCTGGTCGGTGGAGCGGGTGGGGTCGGTGTCGTCAATGCGCAGGATGAACGTGCCACCGTTAGCACGGGCGAAAGCCCAGTTATAGATAGCGGTGCGGGCGCCGCCGATGTGCAGTTTGCCCGTCGGTGAGGGTGCAAAGCGGACGCGAACGTCTGATGCCATGGAAATCTCCTCGATTGCAGGATGGATGTCTAACCGCATCAGTATAAAGCATCAAAGCAACCTCCGCACAAAGGGCACCGACCCAATCATTGGGGACAGACCTAAATGACCAGTTGTTGGAGACGTTCTTAGTTTAAGGCTGGTCATTTATGTCTGTCCCCAATGAGTAGGTGCGGAAAGGGTGTGAATGTTTGATTTACGCGCTATGATGTGCCCTTGCATAGAGAGCCCGGCGGAATGGTAACGGTCGCCGGGACACGTTTTTGAAAGGACAATCATGTCAGAAGAACTTCGTTCCATCCCGCCCCAACACGGGTCCTTTGTTTTTACGTCGGAGTCGGTGACCGAAGGTCATCCCGATAAGATCGCTGACCAGATCAGCGACGCCGTCCTCGACGCAATCCTCGCCAAAGAAATAGAGCTCCAGGAGCAGGGCTACATCGCCCCCAACGGCGTGCCTGCCAACGTGGAGAACGTCCGCTGCGCCTGCGAGACCCTCGTGACCACCGGCACCGTCATCGTCGCCGGCGAGATTCGCACCCAGGCCTACGTAGACGTTCAGGAAATCGCCCGTGGCGTTATCCGCCGCATTGGCTACAACCGTGCCAAGTTCGGTTTTGACTGCGACACCTGCGGCGTCATGAGCCTCATCCACGAGCAGTCGCCCGATATCGCCCAAGGCGTTGACGAGTCCTTCGAGACCCAGACCGGCGCTACCACCGACCCGATCGACCTGATCGGTGCCGGCGACCAGGGCATGATGTTCGGATATGCCTCCAACGAGACCAAGACCCTCATGCCCATGCCGCACTACCTGGCAAGCCGCCTAGCCGAGCGCCTGGCCGCCGTGCGTCACGACGGTACCCTCGCCTATCTGCGTCCCGACGGCAAGACCCAGGTCACCGTGCGCTACGAGGAAGGCAAGCCCGTCGAGGTCACGACCATCGTCATCTCCACGCAGCACGCCGCCGAGATCGAGGACATGGGCAAGATCAAGGCCGACCTCATCGAGCACGTCATCACCCCGGTCATGGCCGCCGAGAACATGCCGTGGGACAACGCGGACATCTACGTGAACCCCACCGGTCGCTTTGTCGTGGGCGGCCCCATGGGCGACACGGGCCTCACCGGCCGCAAGATCATTGTCGACACCTACGGCGGCTACGGCCGTCACGGTGGTGGTGCCTTTAGCGGCAAGGACTGTACCAAGGTCGACCGCTCCGCCGCGTATGCCGCGCGCTGGGTTGCCAAGAACGTGGTCGCCGCCGGCCTAGCTGACCGCTGCGAAGTCGAGCTCGCCTACGCCATCGGCGTTTCCAAGCCCCTTTCAATCATGGTCGACACCTTTGGTACCGCGCATGTTGCCGAGGACAAGATCGTCGAGGCCGTAGAGAAGACCTTCGACCTGCGCCCGGGTGCAATCATCCGCGACCTAGACCTGCGTCGCCCCATCTACGAAAAGACGGCAGCCTACGGTCACTTCGGCCGCGAAGACGCCGACTTCACCTGGGAAAAAACCGACCGAGTCGAAGAACTCAAAGCAGCCTGCGACCTGTAAGCTAACGGCAAAACCTACAGCCAAGAAACAACGCACCAAAAGAAGTACCGGCTCCAACCGGTACTTCTTTTTTATTTAAAGGTGGTGAAGATGAGCCTACCTGGGACATGGAATAAATCACAGGCCGATAAATTTTGCAGCAGAGCGACTCCAACCATGTATCCTAAGTTCCGAGGGCTTTAGTATTTGGTCGATCGCGAGTTCCGCACGAGCCGGAGGCCACTTAATGTGGCCTCCGTGCGAGCAGGACTGTCCGAGCAGGCGACCAAATACTAAAGCCCTCGGAACGGCGGGACAGAGTATGCCCCACCCCTCGGGACGACGGGATAGATAAGGAGCACCCATGGCAGGCAAGCCGCAAACATTAGCTACGACCTCGGCATTCGAGATCTTGGGCCCCGTCATGGTCGGCCCCAGCTCATCGCACACCGCCGGCGCCCTGCGCTGCGCCCAAGTTGCCGCCAGCCTGCTGGAAGGCCGCATCACCAAAGTCACCTTTGGCCTGTGGAACTCCTTCGCCCACACCTACCGCGGCCACGGCACCGACCGTGCGCTCGTCGCGGGCATTCTGGGTCTCGACACCGATGACGAGAACATCAAGCAGGCCTTCGACCTCGCACGCGAGCAGGGCCTCGAATATCACTTTGACATCAAGGGCGACGACGCCTCCATCCACCCCAATACCGTCGACATCGACATGGTCGATGACACGGGCGCCACGGCACAGGTCCGCGGTGAAAGCCTTGGCGGCGGCAAGATGCGCATCAGCCGCATTAACGGCGTCGGCGTCGACATCTCGGGCATGTATTCCACGCTCTTCGTGGCGCACAAGGACGTCCCCGGCGTGCTCGCCGCGCTCACCAACCTGCTCGCCTACGCCCACGTAAACATCGCCTTCTGCCGCACCTACCGCACCGAAGTGGGCGGCCAGGCCTACTCCGTCTTTGAGACCGACGGCGCGCCCGACGACACCGTCGTCCCCATGCTGCGCAAGCTCGACAATGTCGATTACGCAACGTTTATCGAGCTCCCCGGTTCTGCCTCGTCGCTCTCCCCCGGCGTCTCGGCCAAGGAAATCTTCGACGACGGTGAGCAGCTGCTCGAGGCGTGCGAGGAACTTGGACTCAGTATCGGAGCCGTCATGGCCGTGCGCGAGGCGCGTCTGACCGGCGAGGCCCACGCCGTCGCCACCATGCGCCGCGTGCTCGACGTCATGCGCGAGGAGACCACGGCCCCCATCGCCAATCCGCAGCGATCGCTCGGTGGGCTAATCGGCGGCGAGGCCAAACTCGTCGAAGCCACCGGCCGCAACGATTTGAGTGCAAGCCTGATGGGCGCCGTCCAGACCGACGCCGTGGCCCGCGCGATGGCCGTGCTCGAGCGCTCCGCCACGATGGGTGTGATTGTCGCAGCTCCGACAGCAGGATCCGCGGGTGTCGTGCCCGGCTGCGTGCTGGCGCTCGCCGATCGCCTGCAGCTCAACGACGAGCAGGTCATGGACGCGCTCTACTGCGCAGCCGCCATCGGCCTCAACCTCACCACGAGCGCCTGCGTCGCCGGCGCCGAGGGCGGCTGCCAAGCCGAGGTGGGAAGCGCCGCCGCCATGGCAGCCGCCGCGCTGGTGCAGATGCTCGGCGGCACGCCCGAGCAGGCGCTCGACGCCAGTTCCATCGCGCTGAGCAACCTGCTGGGCCTCGTTTGTGACCCCGTCGGTGGCCTCGTGGAGGTGCCCTGCCAAAACCGCAACGCCATCGGCGTGGCAGCGGCCTTTAGCTCGGCACAACTCGCCCTCGCAGGCATTAAGAGCTTGGTGCCGTTTGACCAGATGGCACATGTCATGCTCTCGGTGGGTCATGCGTTGCCGGTCACGCTGCGCGAGACGGCAAAGGGCGGCATCGCGCAGGCTCCGGCCGCACTTTCGGCCTGTGCAAAATGCGGTGTGTGCGGATAGCGGCAAAGAACGACTCAAAGGTGGGACAAATGTCCCACCTCTTTTGAATGCCACCGTTTCCGTACCACAAACAGCAGGGCAATCGCTATAATGCAAGCCCAGTAAAAACACGATGAACCGCAAGGCGAAAATCGAAGGATATGCATACGATGTCGCAAAACGATCGAACTCAACTGATTCCCGATCCGCAGCAGCCGAGCAGGCACACCGGCGGCGTCCAGTCGCCGCGTCCTATCGCGCCGAGCCACGGTCAGCAGCGTGGTGCAGCAAACGCGCCCCAACGCCCGAACCAACAGCGACAGCAGCGTCAGCAACGTCAACAGCGCCAGGCAAACGGCAATGCGCCCAAGCAGCCCCCCACGCACGCTCGAGGCGATCGCGGCCCCGCGCGCAAGCCCGCCGAGAACAATAAGTCGGGCAAAAAGACAACGCTCTTTGTCGTCCTGGGTCTTATCGCTGTCTCTTATACACATCTCCGAGCCCACGAGACGGACTCCTATCT
>URLR01000051.1 GCA_900548815.1 uncultured Collinsella sp. | reverse complement strand
CGAGATAGGAGTCCGTCTCGTGGGCTCGGAGATGTGTATAAGAGACAGAGCATGGCCTCGGCGAGTGAAGTCTTGCCCACCCCGCCTTGGCCTACGAGCACCACGTTCCTTACATTGCCGGTCTTGGGAGCACCCATGATGACCTCCTTGCAGGGCCGCGCGCAATGCGCGACGCCAACGGGGAGAGTTCGCGGTCGGTGCCGTCCCGGGAGCAGCATGGTCGGCAGCCGAGCCGACTCACCCTCCAAATGTCCTATGCCACCACCCTACCCTCGCGGGCGACCGTCCATGCACACCTTTCGGCGCACGTACGGATACAGGCGGCGAGAGGAAGAAGAACACATGCGAGACGATTATTGGACCCCGCCGATGCAAATAAAATGCCACCGCAGGCCGTAAGACCTGCGGCGACTTCGCCTCAATTTAATAGTTGAGTAAATAGCTGAGCCTAACCCTCGATACGGCTCAAGAACTCGCGGGTACGCTGCTCGCGCGGATAGTCGATGACCTGCTCGGCAGGGCCCTCCTCCACAATACGGCCGCCATCCATAAAGACCACGCGGTCGGCAACATCGCGCGCAAACTGCATCGCGTGGGTCACGATTACCATCGTCATATTCTGCGCTGCCAGATCCTTGATGACGCGCAGAACCTCAGCCGTCAGCTCTGGATCGAGCGCCGAGGTCGGCTCGTCAAAGAATAAGATTTCCGGATCAAGCGCCAGAGCGCGGGCAATACTCACGCGCTGCTGCTGACCGCCCGAAAGCTCACACGGCACTTTGCTCTCGTTGCCCGTCAGCCCCATTTGCGCAATCAGTTCGTGAGCGCGGGCTTCCGCCTGCTCGCGCGGACGCTTAAGCACGCGAATCGGCGCATCGATGATGTTTTTCATCACGGTATAGTGTGGGAACAGATTGTAGTTCTGGAACACCAGACCAAAACGCGAACGCGCTTGCTTGGGAACATCTCCCTTCGCATAGACCGCGCCCGAACCCGCATCCGTCGCAACGGCAAGGTCACCAAACGAGAGCGAGCCGCCGTCGAGCGTCTCGAGCAGCGTGGCGCAACGCAGCAGCGTGGACTTACCACCGCCCGAAGGCCCGATAATCGCCACGACCTCGCCACGCTTTACCTCGAGTGAGATATCCTTGAGCACTTCATTGCCACCAAACGCCTTGCGCGCGCTCGTTATATTCATTACCGTTCCGGACACGGGAACCTCCATGTGTTGAAAAAGTCAGCGAGCGTGTGACTGGCGAGACAATGTGCTCCGAAAGAGGAGCGCCGCGTACTTCTGTACGCAAGCGACGGTTTGAGGAGCAGATTGGCCGTCAGGCACGCGCGCAGCGTCGAGCAGTCCGCCGTTCGCTAGAACGGCGGAACGATCTAGTCATGATAATAGTCCAGCTTCTTTTCGGCGGCACCCAGCAGCATCTCGACCACAAAGTTAAAGACCCAGTAGATCAGCGCCGCAATCGCAAACGGCACCATGCTCACCTGCGAGGCAACCAGCGCCTTGGCGGTCGAGAACATCTCACCCACGCCAATGGCAAACGCCAGCGACGTGTCCTTGACCAGCGTGATGATCTCGTTGCCCATCGCCGGCAGAATACGCTTGGCGACCTGCGGCATCACGATATACAGAAACGTCTGCATACGCGAATAGCCCAGCACCTCGGCTGCCTCGTATTGACCGCGCGGAATGGACTGCAAGCCCGAGCGATAGATCTCGGCAAAGTAGCCGGCGTAGTTGATGATGAACGCCACGACGCATGCCGTCCATTTGGAATCGGGCGTGAGCGAGATGCCAAACACGTAGTACGGGGCAAAGTAGATGGCAAACATCTGTAGCATGAGCGGCGTGCCGCGCATCACCGAAATATAGATGCGCGCAATCCAGCGAAGCGGCGCAATTTTGCTCATGCGCATGAACGCCACGGGGATTCCCAGCGGAATCGACCCGAGCAGCGTCAGCACAAACAGCTGCAAGCTGACCAAGAATCCCTGGCCAAGCATCTGCATCATGACCTGAATAGACAACCCAAGCTCTCTTTCACAGTAACAGAACAGCAGGTGTTAATTGAAATAGGCACAGTGCCCAAGATTGCGAGCGACAAGCCCGACGAAGCGTACTTTGGTACGCGAGGAGGGTTGGAGCCGCAAGGTTGGGTGCTGTGGCTATTTCAAAACCCAATTATCGAAAGATAGACCGTAGCTTGAATACTTGTCGCACAGGTCCTTAACCGTGCCGTCCTCGTAGAGCGCCTTGAGCGACTCGGTCACGGCGTCGGCCGACTTGGTGTCGCCCTTCTTAAAGCCGACGGCATAGTGCTCGCTGGACAGTGGCTTATCAAGCTGCGTATAGGCATCGGGCTTTGCGGCAAGCTGATACTGAGCAATCGAAAGGTCGCACGCCACGGCATCGACCGCACCACTCTCAAGCTGCATAAAGGCCGTGTTGTACTCACCGATGGTGTCGAGCGTGGCAAACGTCGCCGCCAAATCCTTCTGATCGCCCTCGAGCACGTCCTGAGCAGCGGAATCGGTCTGGGTAATCACCGTCTTGCCGGCAAGATCATCCCAGCTCTTGATGCCCGCATCCTTCTTGACCACGAGCACCTGCTCGTTGAGCATGTACGGCTCGGAGAACGTGTAGTCGTCCTCGCGGCCCTCCATGGTAAAGCCGTTCCAGATGCAGTTGATGGCGCCGGAGTTGAGCAGCGTGTCCTTGGCATCCCAATCGATGGCCTCGTAATCGACTTCCCAGCCCTGCTTATCGGCAACGGCCTTGGCAAGGTCGAGGTCAAAGCCCGTATACTCGCCGTCATCGCCCACAAAACCGTACGGAGGATAGGACTTGTCAAAGCCCACCACGAGCTTCTTGGACTCGGCGGCGCCCTTCACATCCTTTGCCGCGGTAGATCCGGCAGCAGAGCCCTTATCGGCACCGCCACAGCCAACCAGGCCAAGGCCTAGAACCGTAGCGAGCGAGCCAGCTAGACCAATAAACTGACGACGAGACATATCGGTATTCATGGTATTCCCCCTTGATGGCACTTTAGTTAAGTAAAGTGAGTCATGTAACGTTCAGAATCATACACTCTACCTTGATAAAGTACAAGGGAGGGTTTGCCCGCCGGGCACCGGGGCAGGGGTTAAGTTTGCTGCTCTACAGTCCTGCTCACGACGGAGGCCACATTAAGTGGCCTCCTGTTCGTGCGGAACTCGCGATAAACTTAACCCCCACACCCCTCACGCGGCGGGCAACCGTCGTTGGACTTATCACTGATATGAAATGGGCGCTTGTATATCGTCCGTTAGCTCAGCACGGTACAATGCTTTCAGATTTCAATTTGTACAATTAGTGGGGTTAATTCATGGCAGAATCTCGTGCGGAGCGTAAGGCTCGTCGTGCTTTGATCGAGGCAGCTGAGGGGTCAGAGGAGAAAAAATCTTCTAAGAAATCCAAGTCGTCTCAGGACGCGAAGGACAAGTCGGCCAAGAGCAAGGCTAAGGCCAAGCGTCCCAGCTCTCGTCGGAGCGGGGATAAGGCATCTCAGACTCGCACCAAGCGCCCGCATAAAGATCCGATTTCGTCTACACGTAAGGTTGTGGATCCCAAGTCTCCCTGTTCAATCATGAAATCTTGCGGTGGGTGCACGGCGATCAATCGTCCTTATAAAAAGCAGCTGGCAGCTAAGCAAGCTGCTATGGAGGAGCTTTTTGCTTCGCTTTGCGAGCGTGAGGGCATTGCTGTCGATCCCATTCGTGGTATGGGTGTCACTTTGGGCGACCCGGGCAAGTATCCTGCGCCGCGTGGTTTTCGTCATAAGGCTGCCACCCCCTTTGCTCCCGGCAAGGAGGGCGCTGTCCGCTGCGGCTTTTTTGAGCGCGGCACGCACAAGATCGTCGCCGTTCCCGAATGCCCTGTCGAGGCCCCGGGTGCGCGCCAGATTCTCAACGGCATCGCACGCGAAGCTGAGCGGTTGCATATTCCCGCTTTTAATGAGGACAAGCATCTTGGTTTGCTTCGCTATGCCGTCGTGCGCTGCGGCTGGCGCACCGACCAGATCATGGTCACTCTCGTGACCGCCCAGCGCGACTTGCCGCATGCACAGGAATTCTTTGAGGCCGTCGCCTCGCTCGATCCACATATCGTCACCGTTGCGCAGAATATCAACGGCCGCCCCGGCAATGCCATCCTGGGCGAGGAGACCCGCATCGTCTATGGCGCCGAATGCATGCGCGATCAGCTGCTCGGCTGCGAATTCGACATCTCCCCCACCGCGTTCTATCAGACTAATCCGCAGCAAACCGAACTGCTCTATCGACTCGCCATTGACGGCATGGATTTGCAGCAGGGCGACGTACTCATGGATGCCTACTGCGGCAGCGGAACCATCGGTCTGTGCGCCGCAAAAGACGCCCAGGACAAAGGCGCCGGCATTATGTTGCTCGGTGTTGAGCGCAACCCCGCCGGCATTGCCGACGCACGTCGCAACGCCGAGCTCAACGGCCTTACCCGTAACGCGTGGTTTATGGCTGACGATGCCACTGACTATATCCTCGATGCCGCCGATAACAACGAGCGTGTTGACGTTCTCTCCATCGACCCGCCGCGCGCCGGCTCCACACCCGAGTTCCTCGAAGCCGCTTGCGCGCTCAAGCCACGCCGCATCACCTACATCAGCTGCAATCCCGTCACCCAAGAGCGAGACTTACATCAGCTCCTCGATGGCGGCTACCGCCTGCTCAAGATCACGCCGGTCGACATGTTTCCCCATACCGACCACACCGAGACCGTCGCGGTCCTCGAGCGCCGCTAAGCCGCCCCAGTAGATTTTTGGGACAAGAAGGGGGCGACCCGTCTGGGCCGCCCCCTTCACTTGGTTTATGAACGCCGTTACATGCCCTTGCGCAGGTCGCACACGCCTGCCGCCGCCATCTCGCGCAGCAGCGTCTCGCGATCGCGCGTCACGATCAAATCTAGCGGGAAATGAATCTCGTCGAGCATCTTACGGGCGTGATCGAGCTTTCCAATGGCCATACCAATGTGGGCATCGGTCGAAACGCCGATCCCCACGCCCAGCTCGGCGCAGCGCTCGGCAATCTTGCGGCACACGGCCCAATGCTCAGTGTCGACACCGTGCTCAAGACTATGGTTGTTGATCTCGATAATCTTGTGCTTGGCCTTGGCCGCCAACAGCACCTCGTCGATATCGAACGGCACGCCCGAGCGCCCCGTATGCCCCAACATGAACACCTTGGAATGTTCCAAGGCGTTGATATACATCTGGGTCGTTTGAGCCAGCGTCGCGCCCTCGGCAAACTGCGGATTATGCACGCTTGCCACCAAATAATCCAAATTGCGCGTCACCAAATCGAACAGCGAATGCTGTTGACTGTACGAATCGCCGGCGATATCAAAGTCGACGGGAGTATCCTCGCCAAATAAGCTGCCGTCCAGCGAAACGATATCGGCCTCGGCGCCGCGCAGCACCAACACACCGCTCCAAATGCGCGGCCAGATATCCTGATTGATAAAGAACTGATAACTGCGCAGGTCATTGGGGCAGGCCGTAACCATCGAGCTCAGGTGGTCCGCAGAACCAAGCACCTGCAGACCGCGCTCGGCTGCCCAATAGACGTTCTCCTCAATGGTTGAGTACGCATGTGCGGAGAACAGCGTATGAGTATGAATATCACAAGAAAGAAGGTAGGGCATCGGGTCTCCTTATCCGGTGTGGCCGTCGCGTATATTCATTGTACGCATAGCTTTCAGCAGTCGTAAAACCACTTCATCCCAACCACACAACGGCACAGACAACGGGGCCTGGCTTAACACCAAACCCCGTTTCACGTAAAACATTGTAAGCAGAGCGCTTTACTTTTAACGATACTCGCCCGCCAACTGTTTCCAAGCGGGTAGCGAATTGATAATCGTTTCGTAACTCACGCAATAGCCCAGGCGGAACCAACCAGGCATGCCAAAGCTGTCCGAGGGCACCGCAAGCAGCTCATACTTCTTCGCGCGCTCACAGAACGCATTCGCATCGGGCTCCAGCGCCTTCACCCACAGGTAGAATGCACCATCCGGCTCAACATAGGTGTAGCCGTACTCCGTTAGCGCGTCGGTAAGCGCGGTGCGGTTGCGCGCATAGGCCTCAACATCGCTCGGTTCATCAATGCAGTCGATGATTACACGCTGGAAGAGGGCCGGTGCGCACACGAACCCCAGCGTGCGGGCGGCACCGGCAACGGCTGGCATCAGGCGAGCAGCCTGGGGATTGGTATTGGGGACCAAAATCCAACCCACACGCTCACCCGGTAGCGAAAGGGACTTGGAATACGAGTAGCACACGACAGTGTGCTCATAGATCGAAGGTACCCAAGGTACCTCGGCACCGTACACAATCTCGCGGTACGGCTCATCCGAGATGAGCATAATCGGATTCTCGGGATCGCGCCGAGCGTTGACCTCGCGCAGAACATTCGCCAGGCATGTCAACGTATCGCGCGTGTACACGGCGCCGGTCGGGTTATTCGGCGAGTCAATGATGACAGCCGCCGTCTTGTCGGTAATGGCCTTGAGCACGTTATCCACGCTCAGCTGGAACGTATCTTCATCGGCGAGCGCCTCGACACACGTACAGCCGGCCTTCTCAATCCAAACGCGATACTCCGGAAAGTACGGGGCGATAACGATGACCTCGTCACCCGGGTTCGTAACCGCGTTGAGCGTGCAGGTGAGCGAGGCCGCCGCACCCACGGTCATAAAGACGTCTTTGCCCTCATAGCTCGTGCCAAAGCGGCGGTTGAGCGATTCGGCGACGGCTGCTCGACATTGCGGCAGGCCCGGTGCAGGCGTGTAGCCGTGCAGCTGGTCGCTCGGCAGCTCCAAAGCCTTCTTAATGGATTCAGCCACGGCAGCAGGCGCCGGAACACTCGGATTGCCCAGCGAGAAATCGAACACGTTTTCTGCACCGATCTGTGCCTTGCGCTCAAGGCCATAGCTAAAGATCTCACGGATGACAGAGCTTTCCGCGCCGCGAGCAAACATGGTTTCGTTGATCATCTGTTCCCCTTTCGCATAGGCGGTATTGTACGCTTTAGTTGAGCAAAGTACCCCAGCAATGTTGATTGGGGACAGACTTAAATGCGTGAAAACGCTCCTTTAAGTCTGTCCCCAATCAACAGATGACCCCATATCGGCCAAAAGGAAAAAGCCTCCGCAGGTTTCCCCGCGGAGGCTCTCGTGGCAAAGGCTACTCGTCGCCGCCGGCTGCGTCGGCGTCAGCGTTTTTTTCGCCAGCGTCCTCGCCGCCATCAGATGCATCCTCCTGCATGGCCGCCTGCGCAAAAGCCGCGGCATCGGCCGCCAGCTCCTCCTCACTCATGCGAGGCGCACGCTTCTTGACCGGCATACCGGCTGCCTTGGCGTTGCGCTCCTCCTTGGCCGCCAGGATATCGCCCTCGCGCTCAAGGTAGGCGTCCCACTCGTTATCGAGCAGGGCATTCACGGCATCGCCCTCGACAGTCTCGCGCTCGAGCAACACCTTGGCCATCAGGTCGAGCTGATCGCGACGGGCATCCAGAATCTCGACAGCACGACGATGGGCCTCGCGCATAATGCGCTGGACCTCGATGTCGATACGGCGCGCCGTCTCCTCGGAGTAATCCTGGTGATCGGCGTAATCGCGACCAAGGAACACCTGATGTTGCGCCTCGCCAAACACTTGTGTGCCCAGCTCCTCGCTCATGCCCAAGCGCGTGACCATCTCGCGCGCCATCTTGGTTGCGCGCTCCAGATCGTTGCTCGCGCCCGACGTAATGTCATCGCACATGAGCTCCTCGGCAACGCGACCTCCCAAGAACACGGCGAGCTCGTCGAGCATCTCGTTCTTGGTCTTGAGGAAGTGGTCCTCCTGCGGAAGCTGCAGCGTGTAGCCCAGAGCCTGACCGCGGCTGACGATCGAGATCTTGTGGACCGGATCGGAGTGCTCCAGGATGTGGCCCACCAAAGCGTGACCGCTCTCGTGGTAGGCAATCGTGGTGCGCTCGGCCTCGGTCATCACGCGACCCTTGCGCTGCGGTCCGGCAATCACACGCTCCATCGATTCCTCGACCTCGTCCATCGAGATCACGGAACGATGGCGGCGGGCAGCCAGCAGCGCAGACTCGTTGAGCAGGTTCGCCAAATCGGCGCCAGTAAAGCCAACGGTCATCTGGGCGAGTTTCTCAAACTTAACGTCCTCGTCCATCGGCTTGTTCTCGGCATGCACGCGCAAGATCTGCTCGCGGCCCTTCACATCCGGACGGTCGACCGTAACCTGACGGTCAAAACGGCCGGGACGCAGCAATGCCGGATCCAGGATGTCAGGACGGTTGGTCGCAGCGATCAGGATGACCGACTCGCTTTCCTCAAAGCCGTCCATCTCGACCAGCAGCTGGTTGAGCGTCTGCTCGCGCTCGTCGTGACCGCCGCCCAAGCCAGCTCCGCGCTGACGTCCCACGGCATCGATCTCATCGATGAAGATGATCGACGGGGCCTGGGACTTGGCCTCCTTAAAGAGGTCACGCACACGGCTGGCGCCGACACCTACGAACATCTCGACAAAGTCGGAACCCGAGATGCTAAAGAACGGCACGCCCGCCTCGCCGGCAACGGCCTTGGCCAGCAGCGTTTTACCGGTGCCCGGAGGACCAACCAGCAACACGCCACGCGGGATCTTGGCGCCCAGCTTGCGATAGCGATCCGGATCGCTCAAAAAGTCACGGATCTCCTCGAGCTCCTCGACTGCCTCGTCCACTCCGGCAACGTCTTCAAACTTGACCTTGGGGCGTGTGGCCTCGTTGGTCTTGGCGTTGGTCTTGCCAAACTGCATGTTCCTGTTGTTGGCGCCCATCATCTGGCGCATAAAGTAGAACATGATGGCGATAAGGGCGATCGTCGGAAGCACACTCATCGCCAAGTCGCCCCAAAAATCGGGATCGTTGGTGTTGACGATGTACTTGGTATCGGGGTGCTCCGCCATGAGCTCGGCAAGCGAATCGGAGCCAACATAGGTCGAAGAGAAGCTCTTGAGCTCGCTCGTATCGCCCTTGTCCTTTTTTGTCTTCCAGTAATGACCCGTCACGCTTCCGTCTTGAACCGTATAGGTCAGATCTTCGACGCGATCCTGCTTGATGGCGCTGACCATCTCGCTCGTCGCGAGCTTAACGGTATTGCTGGAGCTGGCAAAGCCGGAACCCATATTAAAGAAGGCATAGCCCAGAAGCGCGCAAGCCAAAAGAAAATACAGCCAGCCCGTACGCGTGGGCTTCTTGCCTCCGGGCATCCCCGGGATCTTTGGGTCCCGGGGAGTCTGGGAATTGTTGTCGTTACGGTCGTCGGGCATCTTACGAATAAACCTCCGGTTTCAAAATGCCCAGATACGGAAGGTTGCGATAGCGCTCGGCATAGTCGAGGCCGTAGCCCACCACAAAGGCATCGGGGCAATGGGTTCCAACATACTTGGGCGTGATGGCCGAGACGCGGTCCTCAACGTCCTTCCACAGGAAGGCGGCGACCTCCAGAGAAGCGGGCTTGCGGCTCTCGAGGTTCTTCATCAGGTACTTGAGGGTCAGGCCCGAGTCCAGAATGTCCTCGACGATCAGCACGTCGCGACCACGGATGTCGATATCCAGGTCCTTAATGATACGCACGATGCCCGAAGACTTCACACCGTCGCCATAGCTCGAAACAGCCATGAAATCGATGTTGGTCGGCAGCTCGATCTTGCGCATCAGATCGCCCATAAAGACAACAGCGCCGCGCAGAACCGCGATCAGCACCAGATCCTTACCAGCGTAGTCGCGCGTAATCTCCTCGCCCAGGCGAGAAACGATGCCGTCGATATCCTCCTGCGTAAACAGAACCTTCTCGATATCCGGATGTTGAGAAGCCATGACAACCCTTTCTTGTGCTTAATCGCCCACACACCGCCGTATGGACGCGAACTACACATTCTAGCAGCGCACGGGGTATATTTTCCAGCCCGCGCACCATCAGCGCGGGAATACCGTCAACGCCGCACAGAACAGCTGGGCGAGGGGCTAATCCGCATCGACCACACGAAGCAGATATGCCACGCGCGTTGCGGCTGTGCACTTAAAACGCTCGTCCGCGCGAACTCCGGCGACCCACACCACGGCACCTCCCGGCGCCGTCCTCACCATGGGCACGCCAGCGCGCTCGGAAACGGGAATGCGAGCCTCGCCTAGCAAGTCGGATACTTTCTTGCTTCGGCCACTCATCCCTAACGGGCACATCACGTCTCCCGGTGCGGGACCGTCCACCCACAGGCGCGCCAATCGCGCCTCGACAGGGATCTCGCCACGCGAGCCCGCCAGGATCCGCTCACTATCGCTGTCGGCAAAACCCAAGGCAGCCGCGTCTACCAAAGCTGTCACTTCCCCGGCAGCCGCAAGCTCACGGGCGCGACGCACGATATCGCATCCCGGCTCAACGGTCATCGCTTCTGTGACCAGTATACGTCCCCCGCCCAACGGCAAACGACCGGGTACGGTAACCCAGTCCGCGACCAGGCCCTCGCGAGCCGCCGGCGCCTTAAACGCCAGCATGCCAAACTCAATGCGTGCGTCAATCCCCGCCGGAAGCGTGACCGAGCCGGCACCCTCGGCAACGCAGGAAAGGACTCGCTCCACATGTCGCATCTCTGGACGAGCGTCCGGATCGATGCGCTTAATCGCCAGTCGCACGATGCGCCGCGCGATTACCATCTCGGCCGCAGCAAGGCGCCTGGCATCGAGCACCAGCGCGCCCGCTGCCTCTTTGCGCAAACAGCTTCGAAACGCCTGTGCCGACAGCTGGGATAGAAACGCATCTTCATCACCCAAGATCTCACAGGCGGCGCCAATCGTCTTGCACACGCTCGCATTACGCTGTGCCACCACTGGCATTACCCGATGGCGCACGTAGTTTCGCAGATACGAGATATCCTCATTGCTCTCGTCTTCACGCCACGGCTGACCATGTACCTGTAGATAGCCCACGAGCTCGCCATGAGTTAGGTCGAGCAAGGGACGCACCACGATATTCCTCCGGCGAGGAATGCTCGATAGACCAGCGGGCCCCGAACCCTTAATCGCGTTCATCAAAAACGTTTCCGCGCGATCCGAAGACGTGTGCGCGGTGCAGATACGAGCCGCCGTTCGCGGTGCCCCCGTCTGGGCGCAGAGTTCGCGAACATACCTCCGCGCCGCGGCATAGCGCACCTCGCGGGCCGCGGCCTCAATATTGCCCGACTCCCCATCAAAATAAGCGTGCTCCACACACAGCGGTAAACCATATTGCGCGCAGAGCTCACGCACAAAGACCTCGTCGCCATCGGACGCCTTGCCGCGCAGATGATGGTTTACATGCAGCACATGCAGGCGCTCGCGAGCAATGGGGGCAACACCGCGTCCGTCTTGGATATCCAGCTTTGATGTGCACGCCATAAGAAGCAGTGCCGTCGAGTCCGCGCCGCCTGATACCATGAGCACGACAGGAGCAGCCTGCTGTCTCGTCCGGGTCTCATCGACTGCCCCAGGCACGGCATGGTGTCCATAATGCTGTGATACCGTTGGCATTCGCTTCCTCCTATATTCGTCCGCACCCATTGTATCCTTTGGAATCTTATGTCTTGCCTGCACCTTCATATCCTCGGCAGTGGCTCTAAAGGCAACTGCGCACTCATCGAGGGCCCGCAGGGGCTCATTATGGTCGATGACGGACTGTCTCGCCGCGAGACATTAAAGCGCATGGCAGAACTGGGGCTCTCGGCAGACAACGTCTCGGCTCTTCTCATTACTCATGAGCATAGCGATCACATCAAGGGCCTCGATGTCTGGTGCAAGCACTGGCACGGCCCCCTCTTTGCCAGCAGGGGCACTCTTTCGAGCAAAGGAAATCTTTCGCATCTGCCTGTCGAGGAATTCGATCCCGGTGACACCCTATCCATTGCCGGCATCCACGTGCAAACCTACTCAACGTCACACGATGTCATCAATCCAGTCGGTTATCGATTCAATGCTCTCGATGATTCCATCGGCTTTGCCACCGACACCGGAGAGCTATCGAGCCAAGCCATGAACACCCTCAAAGATTGTCGAGTCCTCGCGCTCGAAAGCAACCACGATGCGACCATGCTGCGCGAGGGAGAATATCCCCGCTTTCTTCAGGAGCGCATCCTGTCTGCAAGGGGACACCTCTCCAATGGCCAAGCCGCCGAAGCCGCGCGCGAACTTGTTACCGATCGCACCGAACAGCTCATTGCCATGCATATCAGCCAAGATAACAATCGTCCGAGCCTTACCGTCAAAAGCTATGCCAAAGCTCTGGCCGCAACCCTGGATGACGAGCTCGGCAGCTCCGCCACCCTTCTCCAAGGATCGCGAAAACTCTCGATACGCCCCGCAAGCCAGTATCGGCCAGCAACCATTCAATAGACTGTCCTAAACAGCAAAAGGGGCCGGGAATCGCTTCCCAGCCCCTTTTGTTGTCTTTTAATAGCGAAGAACACCAACGAAGTTATTCGATGGAGATCTTCGTAACGTTCTTCTTCTCGACGATCTTGGGAACCGTAACGGTCAGGATGCCGTCAGCGTACTTAGCCGAGAGGCCCTCGCTCGAAGCGTCCTTAAGATACACGCCACGCGTCGCGCTGTACGAGCTGAACTCCTTCTGCAGGAAGTTCTTGCCCTCGTTCTCCTCGTCTTCCTCGACATTCACGCTAATGGACAGACGGCCCTCGTTAAGCTCGACATCGATATCATCCTTGGCGACGCCGGTCAGATAAGCCTTGACCTCATAGCCATCGCCCTTATCCTCAACGTCAACGGGGAACGCCTTAGAGGCAATCGAGCTGTTCGCTAGGTCGCTCATATCATCAAACAGATCGAACAGCGAGCTTGCAGAGGGACGAACGCCAAAAACCGAACGATAAGGAACCATGCTTGCCATGTTTACCACTCCTTTATAGGACTGCCGAGTCATCTTCCAGGTGACTGGGACTTCTTTTGACGCTCTTATATATGCCCACCCAGTGCTCATATATACATCGACTATAAAGTTTTTTGAGTCCAGTACTATAAGCATATCTAAGTGCGTATGACTCAGGTTTTAGGAAGGTTAAGGTTCTTTGAACCAGAGCTTAAATACCGAGTATGTCCCCAGCTACAAATAACAAGGGGCTTACAATGAGCGCGTACACGTTGTTGGTAACGAGCTAAAGGGCATCATGGACGACCAAAACCAGAACAATATGTTTATGCCGACGCAGGGGGAAGATACTTCCACGCAGCCGCCACGGTTCCATCGCCCCCACATCTCGCAAGAGCCCATTAATGATCCGGAGCCCGAGTATGTGACGAGAAATCGATATCAAACGCTCGAGGATGCCCAAACGGGACGTAAACATATGGGCGTCGCCTCGGGAGACCCTGTATATCTGAAAGACGCACCATTATCTAAAAACAGCGCAGCTAGTGATGAGCCGATGAAAGCATCCGCCGCTCATCAACAAAGAGGTCCTCGACCAAAGCAAACCTTGACGCATTCGGCTCGCTATCTCGAAACGCCAAAACAGGGAAAATCAATCTTCGTTTCATCAAGTAAACGACGCAAGCAGCATCGACTGACAATCCTGCTTTTGATCATTGCAGCCATAGCAGTTGCCCTTGTTATTCGTTTTATTTTCTTTAAATAAAAGCTCAATACCAAAAAGAATTAAATCGTCTGGCGTAAATGAGTCATTTATGCCCGGTAAACGCAAAAAGGGGGGGGCCGCGAGGCCTCCCCCTTCTCCATTTCATACGACGGCTCGGTGCCGTCCACCGGTCAGCGGCGCCCTGGCCTCCCACGGGCTGACCC
>URLR01000050.1 GCA_900548815.1 uncultured Collinsella sp. | reverse complement strand
TCTACACGAGCCTTATCGTCGGCAGCGTCAGATGTGTATAAGAGACAGGCGCTCGCCTTTGGTAAGACGGCCGATGAGGTGCGCGCCGAGGGCACGCCCGAGCAGATCGTCCCGGCCCGCTGCTTTGAGGGCAACCGTCCGACGACCTCGATCTTCGGCGACACGTTGACCCCGTTCGCGCTCGGCGAGCTCATCGCCCTGTACGAGCACATCACGTTTGTCGAGGGCACGGTCTGGGGCATCGACTCCTACGACCAGTGGGGCGTCGAGCTGGGCAAGCAGCTTGCCAAGCAGATCACCCCGGCCTTCCACGACGATGCCGCCAAGGCCGAGCAGGACGCTTCGACTCAGGCGCTTATCGAGTTCTATCGCGCGCATCGCAAGTAGTCGCTGCTGTTAACGCATCGCGTCTTATAGTCAGGGGCCCGTATCCTATCGGATGCGGGCCCCTTTGCTTTGCCGTGGTCCCGGGGCGCACGGCCTTTGTGGAACATCGCCGGGGCGCCGCGCGCTGCGAGAACCCTGCGCCTAGATCTCGGCCTCCGCATGGCCTCGCTGCGCCTCGGGCAGCTCCCCGTAGAGCGGATGGTCTTCGAGCCTAAAGCGCTCGACCTGTTCGGGAGTGCAGCCGCGCACAAAGAGCCACGAGCGATCGATCGGCGTCGCCATGAGCGTGCTGGGCAGCGCGTCGGCGCGGTCGGAAAACACCCGGGCACTCTCGGGATCCTGGAACGCCAGCACCAGATGCGTGTCGCAGTTGCCCATGATGGAGCGTGCGCGTGCCTCGCCATAGAGCGCATCGAGCTGGTTGGTCGACTGCAGCAGCAGCGTTGCCCAGATGTTGCGGCTTCGGATAATCGAGAGCACGTTGTCGATCTGGGGGATCTGCAGATTTGCGAAGTCATCGAGCATAAAGCGCACGGGCACGGGCAGGCTGCCGTCGGGCTGCCTATCGGCCTCACGAATGAGGCCCATAAACGCCTGCGAAATAAAGAGGCCGGTCAGCGGATCGAGATTGCGGTCAATATCGCTCACGGTTACAAACAGGGCGCAGGGGGTGTGTCCCATGGAAGCGAAGTCCGCCTGATGGCACTCACGATAGAGCTGTGCCGCACCGTCGAATCCCAGACACATGACCTTTTCGGCAAGGATGCCGACGATGCTCGCGTGCATGCGCTCGGCATTTTGCGTAATGGCGTAGCGCCGCCATAGCGAGAGGGCATAGCTTTGGGGGTCGGTCGTGATCAGGTCGTCAAACAATCGACCTGTGGCACCGTCCTGCAGGTGCTCGATCAGCTTGATGACCGAGCTGATCGTCTGCTCGTCGGCGGGTAGCTGTTCGGTGACGTAGGCGATAAGACACGACAGCAGGTTTGCCGCCGCATGATCCCAAAAAGGCTGGTTGTTGTCCTCGATGGGGCAGATGGCCTTTGCCACCGAGAGGATGTCCTGCTGGTTGGGCCTGCCGTCCGCCTTGCGGCGAATGTGCCTCAGGGGGTTGTAGCCGCAGCGCTCGATGCCGGGCGCAAGGGCCGGGACGGTGTTGAGGTCGGCGAAGTTGAGACATTGCACGCGGTAACCGTGGGCTGCCAGCACGGGTCCCACTTCGCGACAGAGCGTGCCTTTGGTGTCGAGCACGATGTAGCTTGCGTTCATTTGCAGCAGGTTGGGCTTGAAGACGTTTCGGGTCTTGCCGGCTCCCGAGGGGCCGATCACAAGTGCATTGTTGTTGAGTCCCGTTTGGCGGGTGTCGCAGGAAAGCGTTCGATCCTTGGCGAGGATGGTGGACGATGCGGACTCAGATGCGGCGAGACGGCTGGCGAGGTTAGACATGGGCGACCTCCTTGGTGGTCGAGAGAATTTCGTGGGCAAAGCCGAGCTCGACGGCGCGCTCGGCCGAAAGGTAGGTGTCTTTTGCAGTGAGGGACTGGATGCGCTTGGGCGTGAGGCCGCTGCGGTCCGAGAGGATTTGCGTGAGGGTCTTGCGGGTCTGCATGAGACGCCGGCTGGTTTCCTGCAGCGCAAGTGCCGAGCCGCCTGCCCCCTGGGGGATCAGCGGGTCGTGAATCATGAGCTCTGCATGGGGCGCCATACGGCGATCGTCGCCGCCCATAAAGATCACGGCGCCCATGGACGCGGCGAATTCCAGGCAGACGGTGCGGATGGGGCACGATGCGAGGCGCATGGCGTCATAGATCGCAAGGCCCGATCGCACGCTTCCGCCGGCGCTGGCGACAAATA
The DNA here is from genome assembly GCA_900548815.1 of uncultured Collinsella sp. Taxonomy (GTDB): domain Bacteria; phylum Actinomycetota; class Coriobacteriia; order Coriobacteriales; family Coriobacteriaceae; genus Collinsella. The sequence continues at coordinate 12,200 of URLR01000050.1, read as the reverse complement.
TGGTGATGGGGCGGCTGGGGTCGGTGGCATCGAGCAGGCGGATCTGCTGGCATAGGTCGTGGGCCATCGGGGTTTCGATGTTTCCCATGACGGAGAGCTCGCGACGGGCGAGCATCTCATCGTAAATGCTGGTGAGCGTGATGCCTCGGGCGGATTCACGCATGGTGAGGGGGCTGATGATGGGGGAATGATTGGTGTCCATGAGGACTCCTTTCTGTTGGTTGTGTTGTGGAATAGGATTGTTGCCCGCGGAGGGGCTGGCGGGCTACAGGGTTCGTCCGAGCCTGAGATCGAGCTCGGTTGTGGGGCAGGCTGCCTGTTCGTGCGGCTCGCAAGCGCCAAGGGCTCCAAAGCGATAGAGCGTTGCGGCGGGCGTGGTGTAGGCGAGCCGCAGCTGATGCTCGACAGGGGCACATCCGTCATTTTTGTAATGAGCCGCGTAGTACTGCGCGATGCTGGCGTTCATCTCGCTGCCATTGCGATGGCGCTCAAACTGGCGTCTGCAGGTCTCGATGATCTTTGCTACCGACTTGGGTGCCGTCGCGGGAACAAGGGCGAGATAGCCCTCAAATAGCTCGTTGATGCTCAGGAGGCACAGCAGGTCGATCAGCGTCCTTATGGCTGCTCCCTCGGCAGAAAAATGCGCGGTCATGCGGTTATATCGGTTGCGGTCGACGATGGCCGCATGGGGTCTTGGAGTTTTCTGCCCTGTGGTCCCGGGCTTTTGCCGCGCCTGTGTATTGAGCTCGACGTTGCAGCGCTTGAGGCCGTCCAACGGAAGGAACAGTGCGGTGCGCAGGGTGTTCCGCTTGCTTTCGAGTTCATGACGCTCGTCGGGTTCCCATTCGAGCTTGAGTTTCGTGTCGAGCGCCGTAAGCATATGGGCTAGGCAGCCTACGGTAAGAACGTACGAATCGTTGTCGCGTTTTGGGGCATAGGGGTCTGTCAGCTTGCGAATGTCGGGGTCGCCCATGATCTTTGTGCAGCGCTTCAGCAGTTGAGGGTGGTCGGCCAAGATCGTCGCGAGCGGTAGCGACGCGTAGTTCTTGATGGTCGCGGCGGCAAAGGCGGCGTCATATTCGTTTGCATATGCTCGCTCAATGCGGGCATCCAGAATGCTTTTCTTATCGCCGTCTTCAGCGTGGTGGTTTGTCATAGCTTCTCCAATCGGTTGATGTTCGTGCTGTTTGTTGATGTGTTGGTTGTCGTGAGTGATGTGCTTGCCGTGGGTGATGTGCTGACGTTGGGGTGCTATGCGGTTTTCAATGAGCCCGTGAGGCAGTTGCTGCAGGGGCGGGATGGAACGGCCCATGCAAGGCGGAAGGCATCGTGCTCAAAATCGAGACAGCAATGCCCTGGGTGCCTCACATGTGGCAGTTACCTCATTAAGTTGTCATTGCGTTTGGGGTTGTACTTTGCCGATCTTCCTTCTCTTACACGCTGAAAACTGAAACTGAATATGCTCGATCTACTTAAAACCGCAACGGCGGTCTTTTATCAACTTATATGTCGGAACGTGTCTTTGCAAGTACTTTTTTGCGTTTGTTTCAAATGGGGTGGTTTTGCAACCGTCACGCGCCACGCTATGCGAACGTGCCCCGGCTCGGATAAGATGGTGCGATCGAGTTCTACCGCGCTCACCGCAAGTAGTCTTTGTTGCTGAGATAGGTCACGGCCGAAAGGGGCCCGTATCCCAACAGATACGGGCCCCTTGCTATTTAAATGGGCATGAGGGTGTATTGAGGGGGGATGTCTTGCTGTCGGCATCCGCGTGCGGTGCCATTCGCTGTCCGTAAATTATACGTTTACGGCTAATTTCATACCACTTGTCGGAATGCGGACGCTGTCCTTGCATGCCGGGCGTACATTGAACGTGGTTTTTCGCGTGAAACCACGAATCGGTTGTCAGTCCTGAACAAGGAGGCCCAGCATGACACTTGCCAAACCCATCAATAAATACATCGACTATATCGATGCCCCCGAGGACACGTTTGAGCAGTATGTCGAGAAGGCGTTAAAGTACAACTTTCGCTGCGTATTTGCGAACCTGCAGGAGTACGAGACGGGCCGCGCCATGCTCGAGGGCTCTGACATCATCCTTGCCGGCGCTATCGACTTTCCCCAGGGCACTATGACGCTTGAGGAGAAGCTTGCGAGGTTTGAGGAATACGCTGCGTGTGGCTTTACCGAGATTGACTACGTTTTGAATCAGGGGTCGATCGAGAACCGCGATTTTGATGCCATCGAGCGCGAGATGACTACCATTGCTGATTTTTGTCGCGCGCATGGCATCACTGACAAGGTAATCGTCGAGATGTGCAAGCTGGACGGCGACGGCGCCGCCAAGCGCCGTGTATGCGAGATCGCGCTGGAGGCCAAGCCGGGATTCCTTAAGACATCGACCGGTAGAAGCTTTGGCGGTGCTAAGCTCGAGGACGTGCGGCTGATGCACGAGGTGCTCGGCGATGCCGTGGCAATCAAGGCGGCGGGCGGTATCCATAATTACGAGGAGGCTTGCGCATTCATCGAGGCCGGCGCCAGCGCGTTAGGTGCATCGGCAGGCATCGCGATCGTCGAGGGCGCACCGACGGATGAGCGTCGCTAGCAGACATATTTGACCTGAGCGATAAAGCTTCACGACCACACGCCGTTCATGTTCGGGACAATATGACATTTTTCCCGTTGCAAACGGAGTCGCGGTGGCTGTTCTGTATGATGACTCAGACAAGGTTATTCAATGACAGGGAGGCATATATGGCAATCAAAGCCATCGCGATGGATATTGACGGTACGCTCACCAACGATCAGAAAGTGATTAGCCCGCGTACGCGCGAGAAGCTGCTCGCGGCGCAGGAGTCGGGCATTAAGCTCATTTTGGCTTCGGGCCGTCCCGCATGGGGGCTGCACGCCTTGGCGCAAGAGCTCGACCTTCAAAACCATGACGGTCTGCTGGTGGCCTTTAACGGCGCACACGTCGTCGATGCCCAGACCGACGAGGTGCTGTTCGATCAGGCTATGCCTGCCGACGAATTGCACCGTCTGATTGATCACCTGCGTAATTTTGACGTGATCCCTATGATTTCGCTTGGTCGCGATTTGCACGTCGAGGATTCGTACCGCTGCATGATCACGCTGCCTGACGGCTCGCAGAAAAACATCGTCAAATACGAGCGCGATGCGTGCGATCTTAAGATCCGCGAGGTCGAGAGCCTGCATGAGGTCGCTGATGCTTATCCCGTGGACAAGCTGCTGACGGCGGGCGATCCGGCCTACCTGCGGGCGCATTACGAGGAGATGTATGCGCCCTTTAAGCAGACGCTTTCGGGCATGTTTACGGCCGACTGGTACTTTGAGTACACGGCGCCCGGTATCGACAAAGCCCGTGCGCTCGAGGGTGCCCTGCCTAAGCTCGGCATCGATGCCAGTGAGGTCGTATCGTTTGGCGACGGCCAGAACGACAAGTCCATGATTGAGTGGGCCGGCACCGGTGTTGCCATGGGCAACGCGGTTGACGAGGTTAAGGCCGTGGCCCAGATGGTGACCGCCAATAACAATGAAGACGGTATTGCGGTGGCGCTGGATAAGCTGCTGGGTTAGAATCGCCGATAATGCATGGTTCGGGCGCCTGCTTACAGGCGCCCTTTTGTTAGGGAGGGTGCCGTGTCCGCATTTCCGTTCGACGCCGTTATCTTTGACATGGACGGCGTCATTGTCGATACCGAGTATTACTACTTGGGCGAGACTGCCGCGTTTGCCAAGGAGCTTGGACTTAATCTGACTCAAGAGGAGTTGAATGGGCAGGTCGGTACCTCGCATCAGTTCTTCCTGCATATGCTGGTCGATTGGTTTGAGCGCGCCGGTAAGGGACACTTCACTGGCGAGGAGGCGTTGGCCCGTTGGGACGAGTGGGCGCATAAGCGTCCGCGTGACTATCAGGCTTTGATTAACCCAGGCGCCGTGGATACGATTCGAGAGCTGCCGCGCCGTGGCGTTCGCGTGGCGCTTGCCAGCTCGTCTCCCATGGTTAGCATCGAGGAAGTGCTCAACGCATGCGGGCTGTCTGATGCCTTTGAGTATGTGGTGAGCGGCGAGCAGTTTAAGGAGAGCAAACCCGAGCCCGACATCTACCTGCATGCGCTGGACCTGCTGGGGCTGCCCGCGAATCGTTGCTGCTGCGTTGAGGATTCCGTTCCGGGCATTACCGCGGGTAAGCGAGCCGGCCTGACGGTCATTGCCAAGCGCGAGGAGCGCTTTGGCTTTAGCCAGGATGCCGCGGACAAGATTATCGACCAGCTGCCGGAGCTGCTCACGCTTTCTTAGGAGCGCGGTAGTTGCGCGTTTTTCGGGTCAGATGAGTAAATACCCGACATTTTGGTGCGGCAGCAAGCATACTTTATGCTAATGCGGGCTTAAGGGCTTGTTGAATGCCCTTGAGCCCGCTTTTGACTTAATTGTGCTGGGAGAGGGTATATGCCACCGACTGAAGGGCTAACTGACGGTAAAGCAGCGATACCGCTGTACCAACAGGTCATTGATATCATTAAAAACGAAATCAACTCCGGCGCCTACAAGGCAGGCGCGCGGATACCCAACGAATTCGAATTGGCTGAGAGCTATAAAGTTGGCCGCGTTACCGTGCGACGCGCTATTGAGGAGCTCGTCCAGCAGGGCTATCTAACGAAGCGACAGGGGAAAGGCACGTTCGTCAATGCCCCAAGCTCAAGCGCAAGATTCGCCAGAAGGATGACGTCCAGAGTTTTTCGGACGCATGCCGCGTTAACGGAATGGAACCGGGGGCGTGTGTCATTTCGAGAAAGATACTGCCGGCGGATTCTACCGAAGCACAGTTCTTTGGTGTTCCCGTTGGAACTGACTTGATTTGCGTCGAGCGTGTGCGTACTGCCGATGGCGTCCCCGTCATGCTTGAGAACAACATATACGTTTACGAGGACAACGCCTATCTATCAACGGCGCCTCTATCTAACCAATCCATTTTTGAGTTCGTGCGCAACCAGACTGGCCGCATGCCCGCGTTTACCGACCCGTGCACGCTCGAGATCGCGTGCGCATCGCCCGAGGTCGCTCGGTTGCTGGCGGTTCCCGTTGGCGAACCCTTGTTTTATATGGAAGCCTTCTTTTTCGATGAGCAACGGCGGCCGTTTATCATCGGTCGTCAGCGGATCGTTGGGTCTCGCTACGTTTTTGACATCTAGGACATTGCGAATGGAAACGCCCGGTGGATCATCTCACCGGGCGCTTCCATACCGTTCACGGCGCGAACGCGACCGTTCAACCGCGTTGCGGCAATCAGTTTGAAATTATCTTGATGACGGGAAAAGCTGCTGGTAATCTATAGAACGTCATAGAACGTTTGCCTTATGCAAGCATTGAAGCGAGATGCGATGCAGTCTCGAGTTCTTTGGAGGTATCTATGTCAGATACGAAGGCGAAGAAGACAAACAGACGTTTTAAGTTCAAATTACCGCATGTCTATACGATCATGTTCTTGCTGATCGTTGTCTTTGCGGTCCTGACTTGGATCGTTCCCTCGGGTCAGTATCAGCGCAAGACGATTTCGACAGCGGCGGGCGAGCGCGAAGTCGCCGTTGCTGGAACCTATGAACAGGTCGATAAGAACTACACCGATTCCGAGACCGGCGAGACCATCAATCTGGGTCAGGATATCTTCGCGGTCCTGCAAGCGCCCACTAAGGGCATCCAGGAGGCTGCCGACGTCGTTGCGTTCGTCTTATTGATTGGCGGATCGTTCGCAATCATCACCAAGACCAACGCTTTGAATGCCGGCATGAGCCGTGTGATTAAAAAGCTCAAGAACAAGGACATCCTCATCATTCCCATTACGATGACGTTGCTGTCCATTTGCGGCACTACGTTTGGCATGTCTGAGGAAGCCCTGCCGTTCTATGCCATCTTCATTCCCATCATGATGGGTATCGGTTATGACTCGATGACGGCATTCATCATCTGCTTCCTTGGTCCTAACCTGGGATATTGTGCTTCGACCATCGACCCGTTTAATGTTTTGATCGCCCAGGGCATCATTGGCATCGAGGGCAATCCTCAGCTGTGGCTGCGCGCCGTTTCTTGGGTCATCTTTACTGCCGTCGGTATCGCATGGGCCATGCGCTACGCTATGCGCGTCAAGAAAAACCCCGAGTCGTCCATTACGTACGAGGACGACAAGCTCAAGCGTGTTGAGTTTTCCGTGACCGATGCCTCCATCGAGGAAGAGTTCACTACCCGTCAGAAGCTCGTACTTATCGATTTTGCCTGCGGTATGGGCATTATCGTCTGGGGTCTTGTTACCCAGGGCTGGTACATGAATGAGATTTCCGCCGTGTTCCTTGGCATGGGCTTGCTTGCCGGTATCCTGGGCGGTCTTGACCAGCAGACGATCGCTGAGGAGTTCGTTAAGGGTCTCGCCGATTTTGCGTACGCTGCTATCGTTATCGGTATCGCTCGCGGTATTCTGGTCATCGCCGAGGGCGGCATGATCATCGACACCATCCTCCAGGCGCTCGCTACTGCGCTCGCCGGTGCACCCGCTGCCGTCTACACCACGTTTATGTATATCGTCCTTGGCCTGCTCTCTTTGCTGGTTCCCTCGAGTTCTGGACTTGCGGCGCTCACCATGCCCGTCATGGGTCCGCTGACCGAGCTTATGGGCCTCAATCCCGAAGCTGCCGTTACCGCGCTCCAGTTTGCTAATCAGACCATCAACACCATCAGTCCCGTGGCGGGCATGACGGTCGCCGGCCTTGCCGTGGCTAAGATTTCGTTTGGCCAATGGTGGAAGACCATTTGGAAGTTCTTCATTTTCATGGTCGTCTTTGGCCTGATCGTAACGGCAATCTCTGGCATGCTTCCGGTGTAGGTGGTTGTGATGTCTGATCGTTTAACGGTCCTGACGTCTAAGAGCGTCTTTACCGGTACGGGGGACCTGCCGTTCGAAGGTTTCGTAGCGGTCCGTGGCAATCGAATTGAGGCGGTTGGCACCAAGTGTGAGGTAGCTTCGTATTTGACCCAGGCGGACGAGGTAGTTGATCTGGGCGACCGTACCGTCATGCCTGGCCTGATCGATGTGCATACCTTCTATACAGGCTGGGCGCTGCGGACGTTGGGGTCTGATCTGTCCGGCATCGCTGATGCCAAAGAGGCCGTGTCGCTCTTGCGTGCATGGAAAGAAGATCATCCGGATTGCGCGGCGGCTTTTGGCCACAGCCTACCCGAAACGTTGGCATCGGATGCCGAGAACGCAAATACGGCAGCTGTGTTTGACGATTGTTTTGGCGATATCCCTGTCGTCTGCTTTACACCGGGTGCGGAGACCTGCGTTCTCAATGCTGCCGCCAGTGCACGATACGGCTTTACACCCCAGGCGTGCTATGCCGAGAAGATCTGGCGCATGATGAGCGATTTCCTCGCGCTGCCCGAGGTACGTGCGGGGTATTCGGACTACATGAGCATGCTTAACGAGCGCGGCGTTACCGCCATCAAGGAGATGGCGTTTGATGACTACTACGGTTTTGCCGACGAAATGGCTCGCCGTGAGGAATCTGGTGAGCTGACGGTTCGCGTCTCTATGATGTCGCAGCCGGTGGGTGCCGGTGCAAATCTGGCATATGCCCGCGAGGCACGAGAGCGCTTCCGGGGACCGTTCGTTCGTTTTTCTGGCTTCAACCGTATGACCGATCGCGGCGTATGGGCGGGGCTTGCCGAGATGATTGACCCCTATGAGGACACGGCCGATGCGGGCGCTGCCGGCAAGACGGTTGTCGAGGAGCCCGAGTGGGATCTGATTGAGAACGAGCTGCGCGCAATTGATGCTGACGGCTTCCGATATTCCTTGCATTGCCAGGGCGATGGCGCCGTTCGTCGCACCGTGGCGCTCTATGCCTCGCTGCCTCGAGACGAGCATGGACGGTTGCTTCGCCGCCATGCGATTACCGATCTCGAGAACTCTGATCCGACCGATCTTGTCAAGTTTGGCAAGTTAGGTGGAATTTGCGAGGTCTATCCGCAGATTCTGACGCTGGACCGGCGCGAGGATTGCCTGTCGATGATGCGTCGACAAATTGGCAAGACGCGACTTTTGCACAGCTGGAATCGCCGCGGCATGGAAGATTCCGGATGCACGGTGTGCTGTGGTACGGATTTGCCGCTGCTGATTCCGAGCCTGGGCGAGTCAATCTACAGTGCGTGCGGCGGATACTTCGACGATGGACTGCCCGTGAATGAGGCCAACGCGCTGACGCTTGTCGAGCTCTTGCGTGCTTGGACTGCCGGGGGCGCGTACGATCTGATGCGCGAAGACGAGCTGGGTACGCTCGAGGTCGGCAAGCTTGCTGATATCTGCGTGCTCGATCGGGATGTGTTCGACCTCGATTATCGCGACGCACGCGATCTTTCGGTTGATATGACGATGTCGGACGGACAAATCGTGTTCGATCGAAATAAGGAGGCATAGGATGTCTGAATCCAAGCCGACGCTGCGCCGCGAACAGATTGCGGGCATGAATATCCACTACATCATGTGGTCGCTCGATTACTTCCTTGATGTGCAGCAGCGTTTGGGCTTTGAGTCCATTGAGCTGTGGTGTGCGGAGCCGCATGTGACACTCGACCATACGGGCTACTTTGAGGCTGAGGTCCTGGCGAAAAAAGCTGCAGACCGTGGGCTTAGGTATCGTACTCTGTGCCCCGAGAATGTTGTCTATCCTTGGCAATACTGCGCACGCAAACCGCTGCATGAACAGCGCAGCCTGGCGTACTTTAAGCACGGCATTGAGCTTGCCGAGGTACTTGGGTGCGACCGTATGTCCGTCAACTCGGGCTGGGGCGACTGGGACGAGGACCGCGAGGAAGCCTGGAAGCGCAGCCGCGAGCACATGTCCATTCTGGCGGAGTATGCCGGCGAGCACGGTCTGGTGCTTACGATGGAAAGCCTGCGTCCCGAGGAGAGCAACCTTGTGACGACGGTTTCCGATGCGAAGCGCATGATTGACGAGGTCGCGAGCCCGTACTTACAGCCCATGGTTGATACAACCGCGATGGGCGTTGCAGGCGAGACGCTCGAGGACTGGTTTGCCGCCTTTGGTGATGGGGCAATTCACGAGATGCACTTTATCGACGGTGATCCGTATGGCCATCTGGTGTGGGGCGATGGCAAGCACGATATGGACGCCTTCGTTGCCACGCTCAACGCCCATGGTTTCGACGGCATGCTGGGCCAGGAAATCACGGACGGTCGTTACTATGATGACCCGGCGGCGGCAGATGCCAAGAACATGGCCGCATTTGAGAAATATCTGATTGACTAAAACAACTATCGGCCACGCAACCAACGTCATTGATTGTGGACCAAACAAGAAAGGAACTGGATATGAACGCACACGACCTGATCAAAGAGGCAATTGCCGAGAAGGGCAAGTTCGACAGCGTCTACTGGATTGCTTGCGGTGGCTCCATGATCGATTTGATCCCGGCTCATGAGCTTCTGCAGCGCGAGGCAACCACCTTCACTTCGTATATCTATACGGCTCGCGAGTTTGATATCATGCGCCCGCGCCGCTTGGGTGAGAAATCCCTGGTCATTGCTTGCAGCCACAGTGGCAACACCCCCGAGGTCGTCGAGGGCTGTGAGATTGCCCTTGCTGCCGGCGCTACGGTGATCGCCCAGACCGACAACGCTGGATCCAAGATTGACTCCGGCAAGTGGACCACGTGGGTCTACCCGTGGGGCGAGGGCGTGCCGCAGGCCGAGGTCCCCGCTGGCATTTCGCTGTCGCTTGCGGCCGAGCTGCTCGATCAGCAGGAGGGCTACGCCGATCTTGCCGATATGTATGCCGGTATTGCTGAGATGGATAAGATTCTTCCTCCGGCACGCGAGAAGGTAAATGCCGAGCTGGGCGATCGTTTTGCCAAGCTTTGCCAGGAGCACGAGTTCTTCTACATTCTGGGCAGCGGTCCCAACTTTAGCCAGACCTACGGTTTCGCTATCTGCTCTCTTATGGAGATGCAGTGGCAGCACTGCAGCTACATCCACTCTGCCGAGTACTTCCACGGCCCCTTCGAGGCTACTCAGGATGGCGTTTTTTACTTCCTGCAGATGGGCTCCAGCGAGTGCCGTGCTATGGACGAGCGCGCCCTGGCGTTCCTTAAGACGCATACCGATACGCTGATGGTGCTTGATGCCAAGGAGTACGGTATGGAAGCCGTGCCGGCGAGCGTCCGTGCCTATCTGGACCCGGTGCTGTTCTACGCCATGAACTGCGAGCTGCGCGCCGCACGCGGCAAGGTGTTTGATCACGATCCCGATTTCCGCCGCTATATGGGTGTTGTCGAGTACTAGAAGGGGCAAAGGCCATGGCATTTAACGTTAACGCGCTCGGATTTGGCGACAACGTCGTCGATCGCTACGAGCATATCCACACCATGTATCCCGGCGGCAATGCGGTGAACTTCGCCGTTTATGCCAAGAAATGCGGTGCCGCACGCTCTGCATACATGGGCATTTTTGGCAATGACGCCGCTGCCGAGCATGTCATTGCAAGCCTCGAGGATGAGGGTATCGAGCTTGACAAGTGCGAGCAGATGATTGGCGAGAACGGGGCGGCTCGCGTGACCGTCGTTGACGGTGACCGTGTCTTCCTTGGCTCCAACGAGGGCGGTATCCGTGGCGATGCGCGCTATGTCCTTGATCGCTTTGACCTTGCGTACATGAAGCAGTTCGATGTGGTTCATTCGGGTAACTACTGCTTTACCGAGCGCGAGCTGCCTAAGCTGAAGGCAGCGGGTATTACCGTTTCGTTTGACTTCTCGGACGATTCGACCGACGAGTACTACGAGCAGATTGCTCCCTACGTTGACTTCGCATTCTTTAGCGCGGCAGACGCCGCGAGCGAGGATGAGATTCGCGAGCGCCTGGCATGGGTGAAGAGCCTGGGTCCGCGTTTTGTATCTGCCACGGCTGGCGCTGAGGGCTGTATTGCCTATGACGGCGAGCGTTACTATCGGCAGCATGCCAAACCCGTGGCAGACATGAAGGACACCATGGGGGCGGGTGACTCGTTCCTTACCTCGTTCCTGATGTGCTATCTCGATTCTGTCAAGCGTGGCGAGGATGGCGCCGAGGCCATCGAGCGCGCACTCGACTTTGCGGCGGGGTTTGCCTCGACCGTATGCGGCATGGAAGGCTCTTGGGGCCATGGAGCGCCGATTTCCGAATAGGTGAGCAGTCCCGGGGAGTCGAATTGTCGCCCCCCGGGACTCCATGGACAAAAAATGCTAAATATGAGTGCTGTCACTAATTTAGTAACAGCGAAATTAAGCTAGTGAGGGCCTAGTTGGGTGTCTGCGAGTGATTAAAACCTGCTAAAAATGACTTTAACCACCTTAAAGTGCCTTGATAATGGATAGCTGTACATTATCAAGGCACTATTTTGCCGTAAAATAATGTGACTGGATTTGCAACAGTACTCATATTTGGCATTTTTTGCCCACCGGGGCTAGCGAAGGTCAAAAACAGAGTGCGCATTTGCTAAAACTGCCGACTCGATGCACTCTGCGTCGCGGTTTTTGAGTGAGACGATGCGTTCTGAGGTCCATGTGAGCGATCTGATAAGCGACTGTGCGCTTGTTTCGGTGTTTGCCTCCGCCGGCGCATCGGTCTCGAGCAGTAAACGATCGAGTGGGATCTGTCGGGCGTATTCGCGACCGCGCTTGGTGGCGAGCATCCGCTCGTTCACGGAAAAATAACAGCCCGCATTACGCGCGCGGACGAGTTCGTCCGAAGTACCGCTAAACCAGTGGAAGATGATAGCGGGGGAGTCGGGGTTTGGGATGAGTAGTCCATGCGATTCGAGGACGTCCAGTACGGCTCCTGCCGAACGAACGTCGTGAATTGATATCACACGCCCGGTAAGAGGATGTTGCGCGAGAGCCTCGCAGAGCCGGTCAAGTGCCTGTGTTTGCAGCGGCTCGCTTCCGGCAAAGCGCGCAGAAAAGTCGAGTCCCACCTCGCCGATGTAGCGCTCTTGGGCTGCAACTTCGCAAAGCAGATTGATTTCGGCAGGACCGCAGCGACCGTCGGCAAGCCACCAGGGGTGAAGCCCAATGCCGGCGATGATGCTTGGTTGGCGATGGGCGCGCTCGTTTGCGGCCGAAAAGTCACGTGGATC
>URLR01000049.1 GCA_900548815.1 uncultured Collinsella sp. | reverse complement strand
TGCAGCAGGGGCTCTCAATGTTTTTATGTCCTGCTCATATCGTCTCTGCCGGCAGCTTGGGACACTCCTTGTAGTCATTGGGGACGTTCTTAAACGACTACATAGAACAAGAGTGGATGATCTCCCGGTTTGAGCCTGCATTCAAGCTCAAAGTGGGAGATCATCCACTCTCGTTTCGTTTGTTGATTTCGATGCCTACATTTGTAGGAACAGTTCGTGGAGGCGGGTATCGTCGTCGAGCTCGGGGTGGAAGGTTACGCCGAGCTGGTTGCCCTGACGGGCGGCGACAATACGACCGTCGACTTTCGCTAAGGCCTTGGCGTCGCCGTGGACCTTGACGATGCGGGGCGCGCGGATAAACGTCAGCGGCACTTCACCGTCGATGCCGGCTATTTGCCCCTTGGTTCGAAAGCTGCCGAGCTGCCTGCCGTAGGCATTGCGCTCGACAAGTACATCCATGGTTTCCAGACGCGGCGTGCCCTTATCGTCATGGGCGGCAAGGTCGTGAGCCAGTAGAATCAGGCCGGCGCAGGTGCCCAGGACGGGCATACCTTCAGCGATACGGGCACGAAGCTCCTCGAGCATGCCCAACTCATCAAGCAGCTTCCCTTGAACGGTAGACTCGCCGCCGGGAAGTACCAGACGGTCAAAGTCCTGCTTCAAATCAGCCGCCTGCCTCAGCTCAATACAGTGTGCGCCAAGTTCGAATAGTCTTGCCTCGTGCTCGGCAAAAGCGCCTTGGACCGCCAGCACGGCAACCGTTTGGTCTGCATAATCGCTCATGTGCGATCCTTTCTGCTGGACTAGCGCCCGCGCTCTTCCATGATAATCTCGATTTCGTCGGCGTTAATGCCCACCATGGCCTCGCCCAGGTCCTCCGAAAGCTCGGCGATGAGCCTGGCATCGGTGAAGTTTGCCACGGCCTTGACGATGGCAGCGGCGCGCTTGGCGGGGTCGCCGCTCTTAAAGATGCCCGAGCCGACAAAGACGCCCTCGGCACCCAGCTGCATCATCAGCGCGGCATCGGCCGGGGTCGCTACACCGCCGGCGGCAAAGTTCACGACGGGAAGCTTGCCCGTGGCATGGACCTCGCGTACCAGCTCGACCGGAACCTGCAGTTGCTTGGCTGCCTCAAAGAGCTCGTCGTCGCGCAGGGCAACAACGTCGCGGATCTGCTTTTGGATCTTGCGCATGTGACGCACGGCCTGAACGACGTCGCCCGTACCCGGCTCACCCTTGGTGCGAATCATAGTGGCGCCCTCGGCAACACGGCGCAACGCCTCGCCCAGATCGCGGGCGCCGCAGACAAACGGCACGTCAAACTGGGTCTTGTCGATGTGATAGACGTCATCAGCGGGGGAGAGAACCTCGGACTCGTCGATGTAATCGATCTCGATGGCCTGTAGGACCTGCGCCTCGACAATGTGACCGATGCGGCACTTGGCCATGACGGGGATGGAGACGGCCTCTTGGATGCCCTTGATCATCTTGGGGTCGCTCATGCGCGAGACGCCGCCTGCGGCGCGGATGTCGGCCGGGATGCGCTCGAGTGCCATGACGGCGCAGGCGCCTGCCTCCTCGGCGATGCGTGCCTGCTCGGGCGTGGTGACGTCCATGATGACGCCGCCCTTGAGCATCTGCGCGAGTTCGCGATTGAGTTTGACGCGATCGGCCTTGCTGGTCTGTTCTGCCATGGTTGCTCCCTTGGTTGGCATGTGCATTGCTTGACGGAACATCCTATCGGGGAGCTAGGTATGGCGAAATACTCAGTTTTCGAGATAATTACAAGGTCAGACTAATACCAGATTGAATGACCTAATAAGGTCAGGTGATAGGCTCATGCTTGACTACAATTTGGAAAAACGCGGCGAAGCATCGCTCTATGAGTATGTTTACCAGCAAATTCGAGATGATATCGTAGCTGGACGCATTGCGGCGGGGGAGCATCTGCCGTCCAAGCGCGCCTTTGCCAGTCATCTGGGAATCAGTGTTATTACCATCGAGAATGCATATAGCCAGTTACTCGCTGAGGGCTATATTTGCTCAATGCCGCGTCGTGGCTACTACGCTTGCAAGCTTCCGGATGCACCGGTTTTGCCTTTGGCTTCGCAGGGCATCGACCGAGATACCGTCTCTGTGGGCCTCAGCGCGCATGATGTCAACGGACAGGTCGAGCTGTTCGATGCACTTTCTCCTTCCGCTTTGGAGGCGGCGCGGCTTTGGCAAAGCGCACTACGGGCGACGCTGGCATCCGAAGATGAGCGCGAAATTTTTTCGCCCGCACCGGCGCAGGGCACCGCTCGGCTGCGACGCGCAATTGCTCACCATCTGCGTGGGACAAGGGGCATGAATGTCGACCCCAACAACATTGTTATTGGTGCAGGCGCCCAGCTGCTCGATACCATGTTGGTTCAGTTGCTTGGCGCTGACAAGGTGTATGCCGTTGAGGACCCGGGCTATTTGCGTCTGACGCGTATCTATCAGGCTATGGGCTGCAAAGTTCGACATATCCCGTTGGATGATGAGGGCGTGGACTTGAGCACTCTGCAGAAAAGCGGGACCGATGTCCTTCACCTGATGCCGTCCCATCAGTATCCGACCGGTCTTGTGACGAGCATTGCGCGTCGCTATGCGCTTCTGAGCTGGGCCGCTGAGCGACTAGGTCGGTATCTCATCGAAGATGACTTTGATTGTGAGTTTCGCCTTGCCGGCAAGCCAATTCCCGCGCTCGCGTCGATCGATGCCTCCCAGTCGGTTATCTACACCAACACGTTTTCGAAGAGCCTGTCATCGGCGTTGCGTCTAGCGTACATGGTGCTGCCCGATGAGCTAATGGAGCGGTTTAGGCGCAACCTTGGTTTTTACGCCTCGTCGGTGAGTTCTGTTGACCAGGTCGCTTTGGCTCGTTTGCTGGAATCGGGTGATTACGAGCGACATGTGAACCGCGTGCGCGTTCGTGCTCGCGAGGCGCGTGATGGCCTGGCGGCGCTTGTACGGAAGGCATTTCCGGCAGGGGAAGTCTCGATCGAACACGCAGACGCGGGCCTTTACTGCACCGTGGTTGCGGAGCGTGGAACGGGCGGAAGCACTATTGCACGGGCCCTCACGCGCTCGAGCATCCCTTTTATCGATATCGGTGACTGTTTTTGGTGTGCCGATGGCGCATCTGCCCCTGAAAACTCAACTCATATTCTTGTCCAGTATGACGACCTGAGTCCAAAAGTACTAACTACCTTGGAATTGCAGCTAATGGGGGGCACTCTGCAATCTAAGTGAGTAGACTTTTAGCACTTTGGCGACCAGGCAGTTTTGTAACAAGCTATCTACCTGCGGTTTTGAAAAGCAGGAAGACCGGCCTGCTCGGAATGTTCAAAAAAGTCTACTCACTTGCCGCGTAAAGCTTCTGCATGAGAAAAAAATGGGGTTTTCAACAGGGCTTCGTCCAGCTCTCGACAAGCTTTTGGCCAGTTGGGGAGGGCTGTTGAAAACTTGGCAGTCCGTTCGGCGCCATTTTTGGTGCGTTCGCGCCAATGCGTGACTGACTGGGTTGAAATTCGTGTTCTCCTGTGCCTATGAAGGATCTACTTTGTGACATATCGGCTTTTAGGTACTGGCGTTTGCCTCCTCAAGTCCGCGCTTTGTGTCCGCCGCTTCCACGACCGGAAGAAGACCGGCAGCGATATGATCTCGCCCGCAACCCGACGGCTGCGGTCGCGCTCGGTTTTCCGTTGCATACATTGGTTCGGACGAGAAACAAACGGACTTGTCCTGCCAGCATTAGGCAGCGGCTGTTTCTTGGTGAGCTCCCCAGGGAATCCGTGCTGGAAACGGAGCATGGATTTTTGATTACGTCTCCTCTACTGACGGCATTCATCATGTCACGGCATCTGACGGATCTTCAGCTTCTTTTGGTATTGGCGGAGATGTGTGGCTTGTTTGCGGTGTGTGCCCTGCCGGCGTTACTTGAGACGGAGCTTTCGCGTGCAATTGATTCGGGTGCGATTTCGACAACGTTCGGTTGGGCGCGCTGCCCGTCCGAGGACGGCACCGCCTCAAATTTATGGCGTCGAGACGCTTTGGTTTTGGGCGGAGACCTTGACCGTTTTTGTTCAGATGTTTGTGGGATGCGTTACGGCAATAGATTTATGGCGGTATCGCAACTCGTTCCATTGGGTGCCGCGTCGCCTTTTGAGGTCGAGGCGTATTTGCTACTTGCACTGCCGCGATCCCTGGGAGGCGAAGGTTTTTGCGGCATAGAGCTTAATGTTGAAGTGATGCTAAACACAAGTGCTCGAGCGATTGTGGGAAAGTCCCGTGTATATATCGACCTACTTCTTTCTTCGCCGGACGGTAGGCGACAGGTGGCCATTGAATGTCAGGGAAAGGCCTCGCACGGACGCGCGGGGGATGGCTTGCGTGACGCTGACCGCATGACGGCCCTTCAGGCCATGGGCTACGATGTACTTCTCCTGACACACAGACAGATATCCGATGAGGGTAGATTCCGCGCGATCGTTAAGACCGTATGCAGGATGCTCGATGCTGAATATCGTGATAAAAGCTCAGATGAGCAAAGGGCTGAGGCATTACTCCGGTCTGAACTATTCGTTAACTGGACAAAATTGGGAGTAATCGACGGAAAGATGCCCGTTAGACACAAAACAGCTCGATCGTGGACGGCTACGGTTCTAAGTGAGTAGACTTTTGGCACTTTGGCGACCAGGCCGTTTTGCAACAAGTCATTTACCTGCGGCTTTATAAAGCAATATGGATGGTGTGCTCGGCAAGTTCCAAAAAGTCTACTCACTTAGTTTTTGACGAGAAGCCGATGCCTAAGGCGGTCCTATTTCAGGGCGTTAACGAGTCCTCGAGACACAAAAAGGCCCGAACCATGCGGTCCGGGCCTCATCGAGCTAGAGGTTATGTCTCAAGCGGTTGGCTTAGCCAAAGTAGCGCTTAAGCAGGCCGGCAAAAGCCTTGCCGTGGCGGGCCTCGTCACGAGCCATCTCGTGCACGGTGTCATGGATGGCATCGAGGCCAGCGGCCTTGGCGCGCTTGGCAAGATCGGTCTTGCCGGCGGTGGCGCCGTTCTCGGCCTCAACGCGCATCTCGAGGTTCTTCTTGGTGGAGTCGGTCACGACCTCGCCCAGGAGCTCAGCGAACTTGGCGGCGTGCTCGGCCTCCTCGTGGGCAGCCTTCTCCCAGTACAGGCCGATCTCGGGGTAGCCCTCGCGATGAGCGACGCGAGCCATGGCCAGGTACATACCGACCTCAGAGCACTCGCCCTCAAAGTTGGCGCGCAGGTCGGCAACGATGTCCTCGGAGACGCCCTCCATCTTGGCGACGCCCACGACGTGCTCGGCAGCCCACTCGAGCTGGCCCTCCTCCTGCTTCAGGAAACGAGAACCGGGAACGCCGCACTGGGGGCACTTGAAGTCCTCGGGCAGCTGGTCGCCGTCGAACTCTTCCACATAACCGCAAACGGGGCAAACAAACTTCATGATTCGATCCTTTCGATCGATGGCGATTGTGCGCTCGTCCGGTCCCGTAAGGGCCCTCTCCGGACGTGCGTCTTGACGAGTTCTATTATCCATAAATGCAACCAAATGTGAAGCCTATTAGGAATGATTTTTAATAAAACAATTTTGAGATATGAAGATGTTGATTGATTAACGATTGGCAGGCCGTCTTTGACCACCGCTGAGTACAATCGGTCGAGCAAATGTTGACCAATCAACAAATGAGGGAGTTTCCTTTATGCATCTAGCCCGCCGCGCCTGGTGCCGAACGTATCAAACGGTTTTTCGCATTGCATTGCCGATCCTGCCCTATACCGAGCCGCGCATTTTGGAGCATGCCGAGGATGTGCCCGCGGTGCTTCAAAAGCGCTCGATCCAGAAGGTCCTTATCGTGACGGACCCTGGTATTGCACGTTTGGGGCTCACGGCATCACTCGAGCGTGCGCTTACGGCTCAGGGGGTTGGCGTTGCGGTCTATGCCAAAACATCAGCGAACCCCACGGTTTCAAACGTGGAAGAAGCGGCGTCCCTGTATCGAGAGAGCGTCTGCCAGGCCATTATCGGCTTTGGCGGTGGCTCGGCCATGGACTGCGCCAAGGGCGTGGGGGCGCGCATTACGCAGCCAAACAAGCCCATCAACAAGATGCGCGGCCTGCTGCGGATTCATCGTCGCCTGCCGCTGCTCATCGCCGTTCCCACCACGGCAGGCACGGGAAGCGAAGTCACGCTCGCGGCGGTTATCACCGATGACGAGACGCACTACAAGTACCCCATTAACGACTTTGTGCTTATTCCGCGCTTTGCGGTGCACGACCCCGAGTTTACGCGCGGTCTGCCCGCCTCCATTACGGGGCAGACGGGCATGGATGCCCTGACGCATGCCGTTGAGGCCTTTATCGGGCGAAGCACCACGCCCTATACGCGTAAGATGGCGCGACAGGCGGTGCAGCTTATCCACGACAATTTGCTCGAGGCCTATGAGCATGGTGACGACATGCGCGCTCGTCGCAATATGCTTTCGGCGGCGTATAAGGCGGGCGTTGCGTTTACCCGCTCCTATGTCGGATATGTGCATGCCATCGCGCACAGTCTGGGCGGCCGATACGGAATTCCGCACGGTTTGGCCAACGCGATCATCCTGCCGCACATGCTTCGCGCTTATGGTGACGCCGCCGCCCCCAAGCTTGCCGATCTTGCTCGCATGGCGGGCATTGCGCCGGCTACCGCGCAGGATAGTCTTGCGGCCGAGGCCTTTATCGATTGGGTCGACCGCATGAACGAGGCCCTGGGAATCCCCAAATATGTCTTGGGCATTCGCCGCTCCGACATTCCCGAGATGGCGGCGCATGCCGATGCCGAGGCCAATCCCCTGTACCCCGTTCCACTTTTGATGGACCGTTTGGAGCTCGAGCGTATGTATGAGGTCGTCGCGGGTGGTATGTTTGAGGATGAGAACTAGGAGGTTGCCATGAACACCGAGAAAATTGCGCGCATCGTCGGCGATCAGCGCGCCCACTTTAAGACGCACGCCACGTTTGATGTCGATGCTCGACGTCGCGCCCTCGTGCGTCTGCGCGAGGCGGTGCGGGCGCATGAGGCCGATATCGCCCATGCGCTCAAGACCGATTTGGGAAAGTCGCATGACGAGGCATATATGTGCGAGATCGGCACGTCGCTTTCCGAGATTCGACATCAGATTGCGCATGTGGCTCGATGGAGTCGTCCGCGCCTGCGTCCGTGTGACCTTGCCAACGCCGTGAGTGTGTGCAAAACGCAAGCCGTGCCCTATGGCGTCACGCTCATCATGGCGCCCTGGAACTATCCGTTTTTACTGACGCTCGAGCCGCTCGCCGGGGCCCTTGCCGCGGGCAATACCGTGGTCATCAAGCCGAGCGCCTATGCGCCGGCATCGAGCGCGGTGCTCAAGCAAATCTGTGAAGAGGCATTTGATCCGCGCCTGGTGACGGTTGTCGAGGGCGGACGCGCCGAGAACGAGGCGCTGCTCGATGAATGCTGGGACAAAATTTTCTTTACCGGTAGCGTCCCGGTCGGCAAGCTCGTCATGGAGCGCGCAAGTAAAAACCTTACGCCCGTGACGCTTGAGCTGGGCGGAAAGAGCCCCTGCATCGTGGATGCGACGGCAAACTTGAAGGTTGCGGCACGGCGTATCGCCTTTGGTAAATGGCTCAACGTGGGGCAGACCTGCGTGGCGCCCGACTACCTGCTGGTCGATACGCGCGTGCACGACGAGCTGCTGGGCCTCATCAAGGAGGAGGTCAGCCGTATGTTTGGCGAGCATCCGTTCGATAACGAGGACTACGGTCATATCGTCAACGCCAAGCATTTCGCGCGCGTACGCGGGTTGATTGACCCCGACAAGGTTGTGCTGGGAGGCACGGCGCGCGAGTCGTCGCTCAAGATCGAGCCGACGATTTTGGACGACGTGTCCCCCGATGACGCCGTGATGCAGGAGGAGATTTTCGGCCCCATCTTGCCGGTGCTGACGTTTGAGAGCCTAGACGAGGCCGAGGCGTTTATTACGGATCGTCCGACGCCGCTGGCCCTGTATATCTTTAGCCAGGATCGCGCGGTTCAGCAGCGCTTTGTGCGTTACGTGCCCTTTGGCGGCGGCTGTGTCAACGACACGATCATGCACTTGGCTACGAGCCATATGGGCTTTGGCGGCATGGGCGCGAGCGGTATGGGGCAGTACCATGGACGCGAGAGCTTCGATACGTTTAGCCACAAGAAGAGTATCGTGAACAAGGCAACCTGGCTGGACGTGCCGTTTCGGTATGCGCCCTACGCAAGCTGGAAGCACAAGTTCGTGCGCATGTTTGTGCATTAGAATCGGATGGCGTAGGGACAAACGGTCGAAAAGACGCAGGCAGGATGTATTTGTGTCCGCACGGGACCGTAGACTTCTCAATAAGGTTACACACCGGTTTATCCGGCCGTTAGAGGAGCTGCTATGTACGAGCCTTCACGTGTTCTTCTGTCATTTCACATTGCAGGATTTCAGTATGCTGATGGCGCCTTGGTCCTGGGCGATCTTAAAGCGGGCGATAAACTGACACTGTGTGCCGAGCGCGATAATCCCCATGACCCCGAGGCAGTTGCGATCTACTATGGCAAGACCAAACTTGGCTACGTTCCAGGAAACGAGGTCGGCCCGCTGTCCTTGATGATGTATTACGGCCACGAGGATGTGTTTGAGGCCCGCGTACAACAGGTTGCCCCCGAGCGCAGTCCGTGGCATCAGGTGCGCGTTGGCCTCTATGTGGTGGATGCTCGCTAGTCGGCAATGGAGCCTGCCATGTTTGATGACGATGATCTGTTCGATCTGACGGATGACCCGTTTGAGTGGGATATGCTACTCGATGACGATGAGTTGGAGCAGGACCGTAGGAAACGGCAGGACAAGAAAACTCAGGGTGACGCTTCGAAAAAGCAAGGCAAGCGCCGCCGAGGTCTGTTCGGCGGGCTCTTTGGATAACCGCCGCATCGCTGCGTCTGTATACTTAGCACGAGTTGAACGCGTTGCGAAATGAGGGCATAGACGATGATGTGGTTTACCGCCGACCTGCACCTGGGCGATACGAATATCTTGCACGACATGGATCGGCCGTTTGATTCGGTCGAGGAGATGAACCGCAAAGTCATCGATGCCATCAATGAGTGCGTGGCTGTGGACGACCGCCTCTATATCTTGGGAGACTTTACCTATCGTTTGCCCCTGGCGGAGGCGGTGCGCCTGCGCGAGCGTATCGAATGCCAGAACGTGACGCTCATCCGTGGTAACCATGACGGCGACTGGGAAGATCCCGACGTACCGCAGATTTGGGAAGACGTGCGCGATTACCTGGAGATTGCTCCCGGCTATGCCAAGGGCCATCGTCTGGTTATGAGCCACTACCCCATGCTCAGCTGGAACGGCAAGGCACGTGGCGCCATTATGCTGCATGGGCATATCCACAGCAGGGGTGACCGCACCAACGCACGCAACCGCGATCGCGAGCGTCCCATTTATCGCTACGATGTGGGCCTCGACGCCAACGACTACAAGCCCGTAAGCCGAGACCAGATCCTGAATTTCTTTGGACTGTAGCTCGCAAACCGCCACAAAGGGGACAGGCACCTTTGTGGCGGTTCTGGCGCCGTTGCCATTATGGCGGCGGCGCCTTTTTTGTCCGTGCGGCGCGGTAGAGTGTAGGCGGTTGAAATTTGCGTCCATCGAGGAGCTGCTATGAACGAGATCAAGTGCCCGCACTGTGGCGAAGTTTTTAAGGTCGACGCGTCCGGCTATGCGGATATCGTCAAGCAAGTGCGCGATGCTGAGTTCTTGCGTGACCTGGATGAGCGCGTAGCGGCGGCTCGACGCGAGGGCGAGCAGGCGCTGGAGCTTGAGCGCTCGCGTTCGTCAGCCGCTTTGCAGGAGGCAGAGTCTCAGCGCAATGCTCAGCTTGTCGAGCAGAAGAATGCTGCAGCTCAGCAGCTGGCACAAGAGGTTGCCAAGCGCGATGCTGAGCTTGCCGAGCTGCGCGCCAAGCTCGAGGGCGCTGCCACAGAGCGCGAGAGTGCAAGCCAGCGCGCGGCGGTTGAGGCCCGTGCCGATGCTCAAAAGGAAAACGCCGAGCTTCAGCGCGAAATCGATAATTTGCGTGCGCAGTTGGGGCGCAAAGATGATGAAGCCAGGCTTGCCGAGGCGGCGGCACGCAATGCTGCTCAAAACGACCTGTCCGCGCGCGACGCTCAGATTGCCGAGCTGCAGGTCAGGCTCGCCGCGGCGGACAAGGCCCAGGAGATGGCGCTTGCCGCTGCCGCGGCAGAGTCGCAGCGTGAGCTCGATGCCGCTCGCAGCGAGGCCGAGCGCGCGCTTACTGACTATCGCGCGAAGGTGCAAGAGAAGTTTTCCGCCGCAAAGGCTCAGTCCGAGCAAGAGGCCGAGGGCCTGCGTGCCCAGCTGCGCGAGCAGGAACTGATGGCAAAAATGAACCTGTCAGAGGCGGTTGCCGCGGCGGAGCGAGAGCGCGATGAGGCACGTGCCAAGCTGACGAGCGAGCTGGCGGTGCGCGATTCTCGCGAGGAGCAAGCCAAGGCGGCACACGAGCTCGAGCTTGCGCAGGCCAAGCGCGCGAGCGATGACCTGATTCGCTACAAGGATGAAGAGATTGAGCGCCTTAAGGACATGAAGGTCCGCCTGTCCACCAAGATGGTGGGCGAGTCGCTCGAGCAGCACTGCGAGACCGAGTTTAACCGTCTGCGCATGACGGCGTTTCCTAACGCGTACTTCGAGAAAGATAACGATGCGTCCGAGGGTACCAAGGGCGACTTTATCTTCCGCGAGTGCGACGCGAGCGGCAACGAGGTCATTTCGATTATGTTCGAGATGAAAAACGAGAACGACGAGACCGCGACCAAACATAAAAACGAGGACTTCTTTAAGAAACTCGATCACGATCGTCGCCAGAAAGGCTGTGAGTACGCGGTGCTCTGCACGCTGCTCGAGCCCGAGAGCGAGCTCTATAACGTAGGGATAGTCGACGTGAGCTATCGCTACGAGAAGATGTACGTGATTCGCCCACAGTTCTTTATTCCCATGATCACGCTTCTTCGCAACGCCGCCATGGGTTCGCTGCGCTATAAGCAGGAGCTGGCGGAGTACAAACAGCAGAATATCGACGTCACGAACTTCGAAGCCAAGATGGAAAAGTTCAAGA
The DNA here is from genome assembly GCA_900548815.1 of uncultured Collinsella sp. Lineage (GTDB taxonomy): Bacteria > Actinomycetota > Coriobacteriia > Coriobacteriales > Coriobacteriaceae > Collinsella. Next base: position 3,642 of record URLR01000049.1, on the reverse strand, counting down.
ATGATTTCGGTCGCAACTACGAGATCGCGAGCCGCAAGTTCCAAACGGCGATTGATGAGATCGACAAGACGATTAGCCATCTGCAGAAAACCAAGGAGGCGTTGCTGTCCTCCGAGAACAATCTGCGCCTAGCCAACAAGAAGGCCGACGATCTTACCATTCGCAAGCTCACGTGGGGCAACAAGACCATGAAGGCCGCGTTTGACGAGGCGCGCGGGGCTGCGACAGAGACAAACGATGAGCCAGCCGAGGCGGATTCGTATGAGGTCGAGGATACCGAGTAGGGGATAGCGTATCGCGCAAAAAGCGGGGCCGTTGGCGATGTTGCCAGCGGCCCCGCTTCGTTTCGTTCCAGTATGTTCGGCTAGTCCTCGAGCAGATCCTCGATAAAGCCGACGCGGTAGTTTTTGAAGATGACCTCGCCGCCGTCCTGCGTGGCGTCCAGATCGACATCGCCCATGATGCCAAAGTCGTGGTCGCCATCCTCGTCGGCAAAGATCTGATGCACGTGCCATACGTGCGCGGTCTTCTCGTCGGACTCGTCGATGGAAAACATCGCGGCACTGCGGGCATCTCCGTCGGTGAGGATCTCCTCGTGCTGCTCGTGGTAAGCGTCGAGTGCTTTTTGCCAGCGGATCTCGCTCATGCCCCAGTCATTGTCGAGCTCGCCCAAGTCGCGAACGTGCTCGCGGGCGGCAAGGGTCACGCGGCGGAAGAGCGCGTTGCGCACCAGCAGTGTGCAGCCGCGACGGTCCGCCACGACCTCGTCGATGCCCTGCGGCGGCGCAGCATCGAGGGCTGCCGGGTTGCCGGCGTTCTCCCACTCGTCCACCAGGCTCGAGTCCACCGAGCGCACCACAAAGCCCAGCCACGAGATAATGTCGCGCAGGCGCTCGTCGCGCTTCTCGATGGGCACGGTGCGGTCGAGCGAACGGTAGGCCTCTGCCAGGTAGCGCAGCAAAATGCCCTCGGAACGGGCGATGCCGAGCTTTTGAATGTAGCCCTTAAAATCGCTCGCGCTTTCCAGCATATCGCGCAGAACGCTCTTGGGAGAGAGCTGGTAGTCGTTTGCCCAGGGCACTTCCTGGCAGTACTTGTCAAAGGCGGCGTCGAGCAAATCCTCGAGCGGCTTTTCGTACGTGACGTCTTGAATGCGCTCCAAGCGCTCCTCATACTCGATGCCGTCGGCCTTCATCTCGGCCATAGCGCGATCGCGTGCGGCGCGCTCCTGTGCGCGCAGTACCTGTTTGGGATCCTCGAGCGTTGCCTCGACCATCGAGATCAGATCCATGGTATAGGTCTCGCTCTCGGGATCGAGCAGCTCCAACGCGGCAAGCAAGAACGGCGAGAGCGGCTGATCGAGGGCAAAGTCCTCGGGCAGATCGACCGTCAGCGCATAGTCGATGTCTGGTGCGGCGTCAGTCGGGGCGTCGGGCGCGGTCGGCACTTCGGTGCGAACGACGACGCCGGAATCGATGAGCGTGGCGAAGATTTCGTCGGCGCGAACCTCGAGCTTGGCCTTTTCCTCGGGGGTCTGCAAACTCGTCTCGATGAGGTCGTGTACGCGGGCTCGGGCATCGCCGCCCTGCTCGACCACGCTAATCACCATGGAGTGTGTGATGCGCAGGCGCGGCTTGAGCGTCTCGGGCTGCGTCTCGATCAGGCGCTCAAAGGTCTGCTTGTTCCAGGTGACAAAGCCCTCGGGGGCCTTCTTCTTTTTAATCTTGCGGAGCTTCTTGGGGTCGTCGCCCGCCTTGGCCATGAGCTTGGCGTTCTCGATCTCGTGCTCCGGGGCCTCGGCGATGACCATGCCCTCGGTATCGAAGCCCGAGCGACCGGCGCGACCGGCAATCTGGTGGAACTCGCGGGCGCGCAGACGACGCATCTTGTAGCCATCGAACTTGGTGAGCGCGGTGAGCACCACGGTGTGGATGGGTACGTTGATGCCGACGCCGAGCGTATCGGTGCCGCAGATGACGGGCAGCAGACCCTGCTGCGCCAAGCGCTCGACCAGCAGGCGATAGCGCGGCAACATGCCAGCATGGTGCACGCCGACGCCGCAGCCGAGCAGGCGCTTGAGGATCTTGCCGAAGGCCGTCGAGAAGCTCGTGCCCTTGGCCGCTTCCTTGATGGCCTCGCGCTGCTCCTTGCTGGCAATGCCAAAGTTGGCGAGGGATTGCGCCGTCGCAAGTGCGGCATCCTGGCTAAAGTGCACGATGTAGAGCGGGGCCTCGCCGCGACGCATCGCGAGCTCGACGGTGCCCTCGAGGGAGGTCGTCACATAGTCGTAGCTCAACGGCACGGGGCGTGGAGCATCGACGACCAAGTCGCAGGTAGCGCCGGTGTGTTGCTCGAGCGAGGCGGCGATTGCGGTGACATCGCCGAGCGTGGCGCTCATGAGCATGAATTGCGTGTGAGGCAGGGTGAGCAGCGGCACCTGCCAGGCCCAACCGCGATCGGGGTCGGCAAAGTAGTGGAACTCGTCCATGGCGACGCAGCCAACATCGGCATCTTCGCCCTCGCGCAGCGCGTCGTTGGCAAGGATCTCTGTCGTGCAGCAGATGACGGGCGCCCTGGTGTTGATATGGGTGTCGCCGGTGATCATGCCGACGTTATCGCGGCCGAGCACCTGCACCAGGTCGAAGAACTTTTCGCTGACCAGAGCCTTGATAGGAGCCGTGTAGTAGCAGCGCTTGCCCTGTGCCATGCCCATAAAGAGCATGCCCAGCGCGACGAGCGATTTACCCGATCCGGTCGGTGTGCCCAAAATGACGTGATCGCCGGCAGCCAGGTCCATGAGGGCCTCTTCTTGGTGATCCCACAGCTCAATGCCGCGGTCGCTCGTCCATTCAAAGAAACATTCGAAGGCCTGGTCGGGCGTGAGCCACGGTTCGGGCTCACTGCCGTCCTCGGGCTCCCACCAAGTGGGGGAGAGCGCGCCGAGCGAGCCGAACTCGGCTTCGGTTCCCGTGCCGCCCGAGAATGAGCTGGCGGCGCCGGCGCCGGAGACGGTGCTGGCGGCGGTATTTGTCGTGGTCTGTGCCATGTGTTTGCTTTCTCTCGCGTTTGTCCGCCAACTATTATGGCGTAGCGGCGCATCGATGCGTTTGCAGGCAAGAAAATGCAGGAAATGGGCGTTCTGCCCGGCCGTTTGGTGCAGTTGCCAGCTAAGTGAGTAGACTTTTTGCGATGTCGCGAGCACATGGATTTTGCACAAGGGTTCTATCTGCGGTTTTAGTTTTCGTTATGCGGGTTGTGCTTGGCTATTGCAAAAAAGTCTACTCACTTAGATTTGAGGGTCGTTTGTTGGCGCCTATTCGCGCTTGTTTGCCGACGTCGCGACCATCAGAAGCCCCTAGGATCCTGCGGCAGGCGCTTCTTGCCTTTGCGGGTGCGGTTTCTAAAGTTCTCGACGGCCTCTTCCATGCCCAGAGGTACATAGGTGAGCTCATCGAGGTTGTCGGGCAGGTAGCAGGCAAGGCTTTGCTCCTGCACGCGGCCCGCCGCGAGCTGTTCATCGTTGGGCTGCGCGCCGGGTGTGGCGCAAATGCCATAGACGATGGCGCCCATCTCGCGCGTGCGGCACTCGTACTCCTGTCTCTTATACACATCTGACGCTGCCGACGATAAGGCTCGTGTAGA
>URLR01000048.1 GCA_900548815.1 uncultured Collinsella sp. | reverse complement strand
GATCTACACGAGCCTTATCGTCGGCAGCGTCAGATGTGTATAAGAGACAGGACCCTCCCTGCCGTCACATTGTTCAATCAGTTTTGCGGGCGTGCGCCGCTGCGCGGCTAGCCCGCATGCTCCTCGGCGGGGTTGGTCTGATGGATCTTGTTGAACTTCCGCCTTTGGCTCAAATGGAAACGGGGAACGCATCTGCATCCCCCGTTTTTGTTGCGGTTAGTCTAGGTCAATAAACTTGGTGCTTATGACATGGCCGTCTTTTACTAGCATTCTGGCCATGGTGGGGCCTCGGGTGCCTCTGGGGTAGCTGGCGCTGCCCGGGTTGAGGACTAAGCAGCGGCCCACTTGGGCTTCTTTGGTTACGTGGGTGTGGCCGTTGATGGCTACGTCTACGGATCCCACCGGAAGGTCTTCGCGGTAGTGGGCTACGGCGAATTTGAGGCCTTCGTAGGTAAAGAGCGCAAGACGGTCTACATCGGGACCGTAGTCGCGGTAGTAATCGTTGTTGCCCAGTACGGCCCGCACGGGGGCGATGGTGCATAGGTGCTCGTAGTCCATCTCTGACGTGAGGTCGCCGGCGTGGATAATCAGGTCTGCGCCCTCAAGCTCATCCAAGAGCGCAGGCGAAAGATAGCCGTGGGTGTCCGAGATGATGTCGATGCGCTTGGCGCTTGCGCTGTTCATGGGATCCCTTCCGCAAAAAAACGATTCGGCAGATACATACAAAAAAGGCCCCACAACTCCGCAGACGATGGGTCTACAGGGCTGCGGGGCCAGTGTGCTAGAGACTCAGGGCCTTCTTGAGTGGCACGACGCGGCGGCGCGAAACCGGCACGCGTTCGTCGACGCCCGTAATGCCCAGCTGGATGGCGCCCGAGGGCACCGTCTCGACGTCCGTGACACACGCCAAGTTGACGATATAGCGGCGGTGAACACGGAAGAAGCCAAAGTCGCAGAGCTTGGCCTCAAACTGCGCCAGCGAGGTCGTCGACAAAAAGCGATCATCGACGGTATAGATGCAGGAGTAATCGTCCTTGGCCATGATAAAGCGAATGTCGTCCACGGGAATGAGCACCTTGCGGCCGCCCTTTTCCACCGGGATACGCTCGATGGTCACCTTGCTGTCCGTAACCGGCTTGGCGCGTTGCATGACCTTCTCGATCGCGCGATCCAAGCGAGCTTCCTCGACCGGCTTCATCAGATAATCGACGGCATCCACGTCGAATGCCTCGACCGCATGGTCACTATACGCAGTCACAAACACGATCGCCGGCGGATTTTTGAGCTTATGCAGCGCCTCGGCAAGTTGCAGGCCCGAGGCACCGGGCATCGAGATATCGAGAAACACGACATCCACGCGACTTTCCATAAGCATCTCGATGGCGGAGCGGACGCTCGACGCCTCCGTGATCGTGCCGATCTTGCCCGTTTGCTCGAGCAGGAAGCGAAGCTCCGAGCGAGCCGGCGCCTCATCATCCACAATCATCGCACGCAGCATAGGGATAAAACCTTTCGTCAACTAACTACGCCGGGCATCCGTCGCATGACGTTGAGCCCGTAGCCTTTTATTTTACTCTTGAATGTCAAAGATGCTCTCTGACAAATCAAGATGAAGGAGCACTTTGGTGCCCTTGCCCGGCGCCGATTCGACACGCGTATAGGAGTGCGGCCCATAAAAGCGATGGATGCGCTCCGAAATATTGTGCATGGCCACACCGGCGCCGCCACCCTGGGGAGAGCTGGCGTCGGGACGGGCAGAGCGCTCGTCAAACAGTCTGGCGGCGGTACCCTCATCCATGCCCACGCCATTATCGGCCACGGCAATCAAGATTGCATCCTCGCCGTCTTGGTGAACGGTCACGTCGATCCTCAGGGCGTCGTCATCGCCCATACCATGACGTACGGCGTTCTCGACAATCGGCTGGATCACGAACGCCGGCACCAGCGTATCTTCCACGTCCTCGGACACATCGAACGTCGCAAGCACGCGGTCCTCGCCAAAGCGGGCCTTCTCAAAGGTAAGGTAGCGCTTGGTCTGTGCGACCTCGCGCGAGACCGGAATAAGCGATCCCGAGTTGTCGAGCGTGGCACGATAGAACGATGAGAACTCACGAAGCAGTTCGCGGGCCCGCAGCGGATCGGTGCGCGTAAACGATGCAATGGTGTTCAGCGTGTTGAACAGGAAGTGCGGGTTAATCTGCGCCTGCAGTGCACGCACCTCGGCGCGCGCTGTGAGTTCCTTTTGCACCTCGAGCTCGTGGATGGCGAGCTGCGTGGACAAGATCTCGGCAAAGCCCGAGGCAAGCGCGTACTGGGTACGGTCGACGGCGCGCGGGGTCTTGTAGTAGAACTTGAGCGTGCCGACGGTACGATCGCCTACCTTGATGGGGGCGATAATGCCGGCGGGAACTTGGTTGTGCGAGCCGTCCGAGCCCACGACATCCACCATACGGTTGAACGACTGCACGATGCCATGTTCGATAACGTAGCGTGTGGCAAGCGTGTGGATGGGAGAATCTGGCAGTAGTTTTTCCTCAAACTCTCCCGCGCAGGCAAGCACGTTGCCCTCGTCGGTGATGGCCACCGTCATGGCGCGCGTCTCGGGCAAAATGCGCCGGCACACCAAACGCGCCGACTCCTGCGTCAGACCGCCCTTAATGTCCTCGAGCATGGCCGAGGCCACCGAGAGCGTCTCCTCGGTGTACTGGGAGCGCACCGAATCGGGATTGAGCGTCAAAAAGATAAAGATGCACAGAAAGATGCACAGCAGCGCGCAGGCAATCACCGTGGCGATCGGCTCGATACCGGTCACCAAGGCAAAAATAAAGTACACCAGCACGCAAATGGCGCAGGCAACGGCAATGATGCGAAAGATTGATATTGAACTATCGCGCTGGGCGCGGCGGTCGATCATTCGGCCCCCTCCAGGATACTGATCAGTTGTGCGTCACGCCAAAGCCCGTCCATGATCTTGGGCCAAAAGCTCTGGAAACGCAGGTAGCTTGCAGCGTTTTGGCGCGCATAGGCCCTTGCCTCGCCGATACCATGGCGCCAGATGCGCAGGTAGCCCTCATGCTCGCGGGTAAACACGCTGCGGACCATAGCGGTCTTGCGCACGCGGTCGTCGAGCTCGCGCGAAATCCACGGGCCCGGGTAGGGCATGAGTGATGCCGCCGTAACGGGAATGAGCTCCTTTTGATGCGCGGCGAATGTCAACTTGGCCCGTTCGTAGTACCAACGGTATACATCCTGCATAAAGCGCGGTGAGCGCTTTTCGGACTCCGGAGGCAGATAGCGCACGGTCCACTCGTTATCGAACCACACGTCGTAGCCAAACATGCGCATGTTAAAGAGGTAATCCAAGTCCTCGCCGCGGGTGATAAACGGGTCAAAGGCCACACGCGTAAAGGCGCGGACGTGCAGGGCCATCAGGCCGCCGCACACGTAGTTGGAGCGCGAGATGCGGGTGCCCGAGAGCGCCTTTTTCATCCAACGGTTGAACTCGATGCGCTTGGTCCACCAACGGTGGCAGATGCCCGCCTTGTCCGTGGGAGCCAGCGGCGAGCCGTCGCGATCGTAGAAATAGCCGCTCTTGACCAAGATCGGCAAGCCCTGACGCGTCTGCTGCCCCAACGCATAGGTCGCGCGCTTCATAAAGTCGGCGTCGATGACAGTCTCATCGTCATCCAAAAAGATAACCGCGTCATGCCCCAGCACAGCGGCACAGGCTAGCCCCATGTTGCGGATGGCGCCGTAGCCTCGCAGGCTCACGCACTCGCCCGAACCCTTGGGCGCGATCTGAGCAACCCGGTCTGCGATGCGCGAGGCCTGGGTGTTGGTGACAACGGTGACCTTGAGCGTGGGATGCGCGTCGACAATCTCGTGCACGCGCAGCGACACATCGGCTGTGGCAGAAACGGGACAGACCACCAAAAGGATGATGCGCGGGATGTCACGTACCTGCTCAAGCGAGGCCAGGCAGCGGTCGAGTTCGGGATTGTCGGCGTTGAGTCGCGTCGAATGGTCATAGGTGCCAGGGGCGTTTGCGCAAGCGTCATCGCCCGCCCAATACGTTGGAATCACGACCGTGGCGTTCATGCCTTACCCTCCCTGCAACACAAAAACGGGACGCCGCCAAACACAGGCGACGCCCCGCGACCTAGCTGATTCCATCATACCCACTTGGGCAAATCATTGCTCGCAAGTCGCAATGTTTATTGCGGATAACCCCAAAAGAGTACCGTGGACAGGCACAATAGCCGCTCGCTCCTATGCGGCATGCTCTGCCGCCCGAGTCATGCGGGACAGGCGGACCAGCAGCATAAAGCCAACGACCAGCAGCACACCAATGGAAAGGACGCCCAGCGACGGGTTGCCGGTCAGCGAGGTGACGACCGACACCAGGAAGGTGCCCATAACGCTTGCATAACGACCGAAGATGTCAAAGAAGCCGTAGTACTCGTTGGACTTTTCCTTGGGGATAATGCGGCCAAAGTAGCTACGGCTGAGCGCCTGCACGCCGCCCTGGAACAGGCCGACCATAATGGCAAGCACCCAGAATTCAAAGGCGGTCTTTAGGAAGAACGCGGCGAACAGCACAATGCCCATATAGGCGGCGACTGCCACCAAGATCATGTTGAGCGTGCCCACGCGTCCGGCAAGCTTGCCGTAGATGATGGCGGACGGAAAGGCCACGAACTGCGTGACGAGCAACGCCAGGACCAACTGGGTCGAATCGATGCCCAAGGCCGATCCGTAGCTGGTTGCCATGGAAATGACCGTGTGCACACCGTCGATATAGAAGAAGAACGCGATCATGTAGACCAGCACGGTCTTGTTGTGGGCGATCTCGCGCATGGTGTGTCCGACCTCGGAGAACACACCGCCCACGATGTGGCCGATGGTGTCCTCGGGACCGCGCTCGCGACCGTACTTTTGCTTATAGGTGCGAAAGAGCGGCAGGGTAAAGATGAGCCACCAGGCACCGGTGATGATAAACGACAGACGCGTTGCCAGCATGGTGGGGACACCAAGAGCGGGGCCACCCATGATGAGCGCCAGGCAGATGACGAACGGCACGGTGGAACCGATGTAGCCCCAGGCATAGCCCGAGCTGGACACGGCGTCCATGCGCTCGTCGGTGGTAATGTCGGGCAGCATGGCGTCGTAGAACGTCATAGAAGAGTTAAGACCGATGGTGCACAGCACGTACACGGTCAAAAATGCCATGGCGGACATTGGGATAGCCTGCGCCAGACAAAGCACCAGGCCCGTGAGGAAGAAGCCCAAGAAGAACTTGATCTTGTTGCCGGCGTAGTCGGCAAGCGCGCCCAGAATGGGCATGAGCATGGCGATGACCAGCGAGGCAATCGTCTGTGCGTTGCCCCAAGCGACCACCAGGTCGGCCGAGGAAGCACCGGTATTGATGGCGTTAAAGTAAATGGGCACCACCGAGGTATTGAGCAGCACGAGCGCCGAATTGCCCACATCGTACATAACCCAGTTGCGCTCGAGCTTGGTGTATTTCATGGACAGGGACCCTTCGTGTTCGCCCGATATGCAGTTAGTTCATCGTACCCCAATTGTCCAGAACCGCCGGTAAGGATTCGGCAAAGGGGCACGCACAGGCCCTATTCCTCGCGGTCGAACTCCTCATCGGCATTGAGTACGCGACCGCTGTAGTTGATATGGCCGGTCACGGCATCCATGTCGCCGGTCTCGATAAAACGTGCGACCGTGCGCTCGTAATCGACCAGCGCGCGATCAAAGACCTCGGGGAAACTCTCGTTCGAGACCTCGTCGGTAAAGGGATTCTTCCATGTCAGATGGCCCAGGTTACCGGTGCGCTCGGGCAGCTCCGTCGTCACGCGATGGGCAAGGCCGTCGAGCAGCGAGTAGTCGTGCACCAAGCCCTCAACCAGCGAGATCGCGCGCGTCTTTGCGGAGCCGGCCGGCTCAATCGCGCGGTAAAGTCGCTGCATATTGGCAACGGCAGCACCGTACTCCCCCGCCGGAATGTCAATGCCGTACACGCGTCCGGCAACATAGCTCATCAGCACGCCGGCCACGCGATTGATGCGATCGGTAGTGACGATCTCGCCCGCCGGCGGGTAATCGTCGACCGTAGCGCCATCGCGTTTAAGCTGCAGCATCAGTACATCCAGGTCGCTCTCGATCACGGCATGGACCTGACTGCTCGAATCCTCAAGCTCTGAATCGGACTCCACGATGCCAAACTGCTGCTCATAGACAAAGGGATGGGCGTTGCGGTCGAGCACGTAATGAGACAGCAGGCCCAGCGCAAAGGCGCGACCCAAGCTGGCGTCGCGCGGCAGCAGATGCGACACGCCGTCGCGCAGGCACGCGAACTGGCGAGACATACGCGACCGATGCATGACCTGCGCCAGCAGCGTGCAGTCGGAAACACGCGGTGTCAGAATGTGAAAGAAAAACGGGTCGGGGCCTTGGTTGCCCAAGATAAAGGCAATGCGCTCTTCATCGGACGTGATGACGCCCTGCGGAAGACGGTCGATGCTTTCCTCGCCAAACAGATGATGGGTGATAAGCGCGGGCATAATGATCCTTTCGATTTCATTCGATGCCACCCATTATGCCCACCGCGCGCCCATGCCAAACCTGCGATGGTAAACGACGGCATGCAAGCCTCTTACGCAAGCCCCAGGTGCGACTTGACCTCGGCGGCACGACGACGGGACACCGGTACCGTCGAGTTCACGCGGTCGAGCCTGAGCTCCATCAACCCCGTGGAGCCAATCTCAACATTGTGCACGTCTTCCAAATTGACCAGGTAGCTGCGATGAACGCGAATAAAGCCCTCGGAGTCCAAGCGACGCTCGAGCGAAGAGATCGACTCATTGATCAGGTACGTTCCCTCGGCGCAGATGGCGTTGCAAAAATCGGCGCGCGCCTCAAAGTAGCAGACGTCTGCGGCGGGAATGAACACCTTTTTGCCCCCGCGGTCCACCGTCAGACGCAAAGGTTGGCGCGGAGCATGGATAACACGACGGGCACCCAAGGCTGCCTCGATCTTGTCGAGTGCCTTTGACAGGCGTGCGTCCTCGACCGGCTTGACGACATAGTCGACCGCATCGAGGTTATACGCATCGGCGGCAAATTCGGCAAACGCTGTCACAAACACAACCACCGGCGGCGTCTTTAGGTTCTGCAGCGTCTCGGCAAGCTCAATTCCCGAGCGACCGGGCATGGTAATGTCTAAAAACAGCACGTCGGGCTTGTTCGACAGAATCGACTCCACGGCTTCGGTGACATTGCCCGCCTCGGCAATCTGACCCACACGCGCATCCTTTTCCAACAGATAGCGTAGCTCAGCCCTAATGGGAGGCTCGTCATCAACCACCAAGATGTTCCAGCCTTCGGACATATGTGCTTCCCCTCTTTTTCTCTCAATCCAACCGCGTGCTACGCCGTCAACGGCGCCGGCTCATGCGGCTCGCCGTTCAGCTCGACGATGACCTGCGTGCCAACGCCCTCCTGGGACTTCACGCGCATGCCAGAATCTTCTCCGTAAAAGAAATGGATGCGCTGAAGCACGTTGAAGAGCGCCAAGCCGCAGCCTCGTTTGATGGAGCCGTCGGCGGTAATGCTCTCGGGCTCCTCCAGGCGATGCTGCTCAAACAGATGCGCGCAGACCTCTTCGCTCATACCGATGCCATCGTCCTCGACGATGATCTCCAAACCGTCATCGGTCTCGAAAGCCCTAACACGAATAGAAAGCGGCTCGGTCTCGCGCTGCGCGTGTTTGATGCAGTTTTCGAGCAACGGCTGCAAGATAAACGGCGGCACCATGCAATCGCGCACCTCAAAGTCGATATCGACCGAGACGCGCAAACGGCCGTCGCCATACCGGGCCTGCATAAGATTGATATAACGAGTACCCTGTTCCACCTCGTGCTCGAGCGTGGTGAGCGTATCGGAATCAGAAAGCGTCTGACGATAGTAATTGGAGAAGTCGATCAGCAGCGATCGCGCCTTGTCGGGCTCGGTTCGAACGAGCGACACGATGGTGCTGATGGTGTTAAACAGAAAATGAGGATCGACCTGCGATTGCAAGGCGCGCAGCTCCACGCGGGCCGTAAGCTCGTCCTGGCGCTCGAGCTCAAAGCTCGCAAGCTGCGTGGAAATGAGGTCGGCAAAGCCCGAGGCAAGCGCCGTCTGGCGCATATCGATGCTGCTCAGACGGGGATAATACAGCTCGAGCGTGCCCACGCAATGCCCGCGCACGGTAAGCGGTGCGACAATACCGGCGCGCAGGCGCGGAAAGTAGCCACCTGTCTCGGTCGAGGCATCGCGCGAGAACACGCTTTGCTCACCGCTGTTGATCACGTTGAGCGTAGTCCGCAGCACCACCGGGGTGCCCGCGGGGCATTTTGCCGAGTCCTCGCCCCAGCTTGCCAACACCTGCTTGCCGTCGGTAAAGCAGATGGCAGAGGCGATAGTTTCGGACAGGATGATCTTAGAGGCGCCCAGGGCAGCTTCGGGCGTAAGGCCGCGCGACGTGTAGGCGAATATTTTTGAAGCGATGGCGAGCGTGCGGTCGGTTGCGCTCGATGTGAGGTCGTCGGGAACGACAAAGACGTACGAGAAGAAGAAGCACAGCATGACCAAGCCGGCAATGACGACAACGGCCGGAACGGGATTGGGATTATCGGTTAGATCCCAGATGAGCAGCAGGATAAGCAGCGGAACGACAATACCGAGCAAAATGGCTTGAACCACATGCTGAGCGGTACGAAAGACCTTGGTAGAGTTGTAGCTCTTGCCCAGAATCAGCCTATTGAGATCCACCGTCATCTCCTTCTTACCGACGCACCCCATAGCAATAAAGAGGGCCGCAAGCGACCCTCTCCATTGCATTATGCAATCAAATACTGTGTTTTACATCAAGCCATCGATGAACGGTAGCTTAGGCGCTGTACTTGTTTGCCTCGCCGAAGGTGCCGCCCTCGACAATCCAGCCGTCCTTCATGATGACGTCCATGTTGTCGGTGTTGAGCACGTGGATGTCGGCGGCGACGTCACCGTTGACGACCAGCAGGTCGGCGCACTTGCCGGCCTCGATGGAACCGGTCTCGTCCTCGATGTGGCACATCTTGGCACCGTTGAGGGTGGCACAGGTGATGGTCTCGACCGGGGTGAAGCCGATCTTGTCGACGAACTCGTACATCTCCTCGATGGAGCAGGTGCCGTACGGGGTGACGAAGGAGAAGGAGTCGGAGCCGATCGTCATGACGACGCCGCGCTTCTTGGCCTCGCGCAGGCAGTCGTAGTTGCGCTGCAGCTCCTTCTCGACCAGGGTGCCCTCGTACTTGTCGTGCAGCTCGGGGACGTAGACGGGCGGATAGGTGGCGTACCAGGTGGGCAGGAAGGCGATCGTCGGGGTGAAGAAGGTGCCCTGCTCGGCCATGAGGTCCATGGTACGCTCATCGATATCGAAGCCGTGAATCAGCTGCTCGCAGCCAAAGCGAACGGAATCGTAGGCAGCGGCGTGGTTGTTGTAGCAGTGGCTCCACACGGGGATGCCAACCATCTTTGCCTCTTCGACCACGGCCTGAATCTCCTCGGAGCAGTAGTGCTGGTCGCGGCCGGAGTCCCAGCGCCAGATGCCGCCACCGGTAGCCCAGATCTTGATGGCATCGGGGTTCTCGCGCAGGCGGCGACGGACGGCCTTGCGCAGATCCCAAGGACCGTCGACCTGATCGCCCCAGGGGTGCGATTCCTTGTTGAGCTCCTGGCTGCAGTGGTGGGAGTCGCCGTGGCCGGCAACGCGGCAGAAGCCAAGGCCGGTGGCCAGAACGCGCGGGCCCTTGAAGACGCCCTTGTCGATGCAGTCACGGATCTGGATACCAAAGCGGCCGATCTCGCAGACGGTGGTGAGGCCGTGGGTGAGGCAGTCGTAGGCCTGCTTGACGGCGACGGCCTGCTTCTCGAGGAGCGGCTGCATGACCCAGTCGGTGTCATCGTCGGTCAGGTTACCCGAGAAGTGCAGGTGGGTGTCGATCAGGCCGGGAAGGACGGTCTTGCCGGCGGCGTCGATGACCTCAACGCCCTCGGGAAGGTCCTGCATGGCGCCGGCGTACTCGATCTTGCCGTTGTCGTCGACGAGAACGAGGGAGTTCTCGACCGGCTCGGCACCGGTACCGTCGATGAGCTTGCCGCCAACGATTGCATACTTAGTGGACATGGTTCCTCCTTATGGATCCATATAGTGGGCGAGGCCGTGTTGGGTTAAGGCCTCACAAAGCTACCCAAGTGGCGCCGGGTTCGGTGCGCGGAAGAGAGGGTCCCGCGCACCTGATCCGCCCCGGCTCGGCGTTACTTTTTGCGGGAATTGGTGAAGGCCATGAGAGCCAGGCCGACGGCCAGCCAGCCGATCACGATGCTCCACTCCACCATGTTGAGGGAGGCGGGAGAGAACGGAATCACGAGCAGGCCGATGATGATGGCGCAGGCAGCGATAGCGAGGCCGATGCCAAACTTGCCGCCGGGCACCTCGTAGGGACGAGGCAGGTCGGGCTCGGTGAAGCGCATGCGCAGGCAAGCGAGGGCGACCATGCCGCAGGAGAAGATGAAGGCGAGAGCCGACACGTTGGTCAGAGGGATGAGCATGTTCTTGCCCAGGAACGGACCGACGACGGTGATGACGCCCAGAACGACGCAGGCAAGCTTGGGAGCGCCGGACTTGGGGTCGACCTCGGCGAACTGCTCGGGCAGCTGGCCCTTGCGGCCCATGGCGAGCATGATGCGGCTCGTGGCGCCGTAGAAGGAGTTCATCGGGCCCATGGGTCCAAGCGTGGCGATGACGAGCATGGCCAGGTACAGGAGCATGTTGATGCCCTTGAGGCAGGCAAGCGCGGGAACCGGGCTCTTAACAAACTCATGCCAGTCGAGGATGGTGCCGAACGAGTAGATGCAGACCATGTAGAAGCCGCCGGCGGCCAGCAGGGCCAGGGAGATGATCTTGCCGAACTTGTTCCAGTTGAGGCCCTCGGCCGCTTCCTCAGCCTGCTGAGGAATGGTGTCGAAACCGGCGTAGAAGAACGGGGTCAGAACCAGGACCGAAACGATGCCTGCGAACAGGCTGGTGCCCTCGGTAGCAGGCTTGCCGCCGCCAGCACCGGTGACCTGGGAGAACACGGGCATGGCGTTGTCCGGCGAGCCGGTGAACAGCGAGACGCCCATGGCGAGCAGCATGCCGCAGAGCAGGGCCTTGGTCAGGAAGGCCTGCAGCTTGGCGGCCGAGCTGGCACCGCGGAAGTTGAGGAAGATGACGTAGGTTGCAAAGCCGAGCGCGATCAGCGTCGGGAACAGGTAAACGTCGGCGCCCAGGATGGTATAGAGCTTGACGGCACGCAGCCACTCAAGACCGGGCAGGCTGCCGAACATCTCGGACACGAGGGTCGAGATAGCGATTGCCTCCCACGGGCACAGGATGCCGTTGCCCAGGGCCAGGAGCCAACCGGTGATATAGCTCAGCGTACGGCCAAAGCTACGATCGACATACTCGACGATGCCGCCCGAGATGGGGATAGCAGCCGTGAGCTCACCGAAAACAGCTCCGACGGGCACGAGGAAGATTGCACCCAAGAGGAATGCGATCATAGCGGGAACGGGACCGCCGCCCACGACCATCCAGTCGCCGACCTGCAGAACCCAGCCAGTTCCGATGATGGCACCGAAACCGATGGTGAAGAAGTTCCAGAGCGAAAGCGTTTTCTTCATGCCGCCGTTACCTTCGACTGCAACTTCTGCGTTCTTGTCCGCCATTGTTCCCCTCCTTTCCTTATTGACGCCTCTTTGGCGTCACCCCTTGCGCGGTCTGTTTTGCCGCGCGCTTTTATTTCATGGCTTTAAGATACGGCCTTGGCACAGCAGCGCCGCTCGCAGCTCGACCGAAGGCAGAACTGCAAAACGAGCGGCACCGTTTTTGGGACGAACGGCGGGAGACGTCATTCGTCTTGGACGCTTTCATCTTGTCTGCTTTTGAATACCTGTTGCCGTGACGCTTGGCGCGCGGCGCGGCAACGTTCATACCATTTGTCAGGCTTTTGGCGCACATGCCCATGTGTCGTGCATCTTTTTATGTAGGATAGACAAGTTACACATGAGGCAAGGTGATTCGAATGGCATACGGATACAATGACGGCGACCAACGGCCACAAAGCGTGCGCCTTGCCGGCCGCACCACGCCAACGCCCAGAAGCACCTCCGACAACGACAACCCGCAGCGCCCCCAAGAGCAGCCCGGGGCTTCTTCGCGGCAACAAAGCCATACCGTGCAGCAGTCAGACCGTGTGAGTACGAGCACGCGCCAACGCCAGACCGACACATCGCAGCCACGCCGCTACGATCGCCGTAAGACCGACTACTACGTCAAGCGCTCCTTTTCGCGACCTCAACGCGATCGCGGCAATTCCGCCCCTCACCCCGCGTCGCACACCACAAGCCACGCGCTTCCGGCCCGCCGCCTACGCCTTGCGCTTTGCTCCATTGCCGCCTGCCTCGTCTTTGTGTTTTTGGGATCCTGTATCTCCCACGGATCAGCCGGTCTTGAGCCCACTGCCGAGGACAAGCTGCTTAAAGCTCCCGTCGCGCCCGGTTACTCCTTTGCGTTCTCGACCCCACGCTCGCAATGGCAGGCCGGCGCCATGCCCCACATCTACCAAATTGACCCCGCATGGTCGGAGCTGCCCTATGCCGGTGGCACTATTCGAGAAAACGCTTGCGGTCCCACTTGCCTCACCATGGTCTATATCTTTAAGACCGGCCACACCGATAAGACGCCGGTCGATGTATGCGCACTGGCCGAAGCCGGCAACTACGCCCCCACTGGTGCCACCGAGTGGTCGTTTATGACAGGCGGCGCGTGGCAGCTGGGGCTCAACGGAACACAGCTCTATAACGATCGCGAATCGATTACCCAAGCACTTCGCTCGGGTGCGCCCGTCATCGCCGCAGTGCGCCCCGGTACGTTTACCAACGTAGGCCACTACATCGTGCTCTACGGCATCGATGACGCCAACCAGATTGGCGTCTACGACCCCAACTCGGCCAGCCGCAGCGCCCGCCGCTGGGGCGTCGTAGAGGTCCTCAACGAAGTCGAAGCCATGTGGGCCTACTACTAGTCATTGGGGACAGACTTAAATGAGTGGTCATTGGGGACGCTCTTGTTTGACTAGTCATTTAAGAACGTCCCCAATGACTAGGTGAATAGCAAAAGCCCCGCAGTCGGAGCGGACTGCGGGGCTCATGAAGAGAGGCTAGTTTGTGGGCGCTTTGCCTGGCGCCCACGAGAGAGGCAACAGAATAGAGACTACTCGTGGATGCGGGTACCGGAGAGGCCAGCCATGGTCTCGGCGGCCTTGTCCAGAGCGCCGATGATGCAGGTGCGGCCCTTGCGGGAACGCGCGAACTTGATGGCAGCGCGGACCTTGGGCTCCATGGAACCCTTGCCGAACTGACCCTCGTCGGCCAGGCGCTCGGCCTCGTCGGCGGTGAGGTCCTCGAGCTCCTCCTGGTTGGGCTTGCCAAAGTTGATGGCGACATGCTCAACGGCGGTCAGCAGGAACAGAACGTCGGCATCGCAGTCCTCGGCCAGCAGCTCGCCGCCCAGGTCCTTGTCGATGACGGCGGGAACGCCCTTGTAGCAGCCCTTGTTCTCGTAGTCGCGGACGACGGGAATGCCGCCGCCGCCGCAGGCGATGACGATGAACTCGTTGTCGAGCAGGTTGAGGATGGAGTCGGCCTCGACGATCTTCTTGGGATCGGGGGAAGCGACGACGCGACGCCAGCCGCGGCCGGAATCCTCGACGAAGACCTTTGAGGGATCCTCGGCCATGAACTCCTTGGCCTGCTCCTCGGTGTAGAAGGGGCCGATCGGCTTGGTCGGGTTCTTGAACGCGGGATCGTCGGGATCGCACTCGATCTGGGTGACGACGGTGGCGGCGTGCCAACGCTTGTAGCGCTTGTGCATCTCGCGGCCGATGCCCTGCTGCAGGTGATAGCCGATGTAGCCCTGGGACATGGCGCCGCACTCGGGCAGCGGCATCTCGGGGGTGCCGATGGCGTCGTGGGCGGCGGCGAAGGCGTTCTGGATCATGCCGACCTGCGGGCCGTTGCCGTGGGTGATGATGATCTCGTTGCCCTGCTCGATGAGGCCGAGGAGAGCGTGGGCGGTGTTGCTCACGGCCTCGATCTGCTCGACGGGGTTGTTGCCGAGGGCGTTGCCGCCAAGGGCGACGACAATACGATCGGGCTTGCCAAGAGGCTTAGACATTGCTGGAATCCTTTCTGTAAAAGGCCTACAACCCATTAATAACCCGCGTCCGTGCGATACGCGAGTTTATTAAGGTTTATATTCTCTTTATCGCTCATTTTATTCATTTTGAAAATAGCGGAACGGTGAACGGTCGTTTTTATCCGCTCAGCGTACAGAACTCCAGCTCAGACATATCTACGTAATTTACGTGCGACTTTATTTAAATGAAGCGAGGATTATGTCGGATTATGCAAACTACATCTCTGCTAAACACAAAACAGACAGCGCAATATCTTACTCGCACTATACGAGATTCTATGCACATATAAGTCGAGTATGCACCCCTGCAAAAACAAGGGGCTTTTCATCCAGCATAAGGAATAAAGAAGAGCTCCGAAAAGGCGGCAACAGCCAAGTCCCCCATCCATCCCCAAAGTGGCGCGAGGTTTCGCGGCAAAGCCGCGAAACAGCGAAAGGGACGGAATACCCGCCAACTACGTCCTTCATCCGCCCACACAATCCGAGGACGTAGTCGTAGCAGGATCTGAGGGCTGACCTTCGCGGACACTCCGCACTGATATTTTCTGTATTGAAGACGTCGATGATGCACCCGTATACCATTG
>URLR01000047.1 GCA_900548815.1 uncultured Collinsella sp. | reverse complement strand
CGACAAAGGGGCTGTCCCTTTGTCGCATCGGCTTACTGTATTTTTATTTTCCTGTTTTACCTTTGCAGGTTCTAATGGAGGGGATTCTGAAGTAGCTGCTAGTAAGTAAACGCAGCCGCTCTGCCGGAGCCGCCCTTATATCGTTCCACGCGCAGTTTCGCAGCGAAGTGAGAATGTTTGAGCATGGAATGATATAAGGGCGGCTCCGACAGAGCGGCGGACATTCGACTAGCGGATATGCGCGGGTTTTCCGCCCCAATAGAAGCGGCAGAAGGCTCGTTTGCGCTTTTGGGGCTTGCCTACTAGCTCCATGGTTGCGATGGCTATGTCTTCGGCTGCGTGGGGGCGGCGTAGTACTTCGCCATTGATGAGTAGGGCTTTGAGTGATTCGGGATGGTCGTGCAGGTGACGTAGGGTAACGATGAGCTCTCGTGCGGTGGTGACATGCATGCTGGCGCCCATGCCGGTGAGCATCGTGGTGTTGGCCTTTTCCTGGCCATAGGACTTGCCCAGCAGGATCATCGGCAGATGTGCGCATAGGCACTCGGTGACGGTGAGCCCGCCCGACTTGAGGATTGCCAGGTCGCAGCCGTGCATGAGGGCCGCCATGTCATCCACGTAGTCCAGAACTGTGACGTTTTCGAGCTTCATGGCGACGAAGAGCGTCTTCAGCCGGGTGGCATACTCCACGTCTTTACCGGGCAAAAAGACAAAGTGCATGTCCTCAAAGCCGCGTAAGAAGGGGAGCGTGTGGTCCATCGCGGCGCGGAAACGCACGTATGGTTGGGGCAAACTGGCGCCGGCCATCACCAATACGACGGTTTTGTCTATGGGGAGATTGAACTTGCTGAGCTCATCTTCGCGTTTGTAATCTGAATCGAAACCGGCTCGGATGGGGATGCCCGTTATGCGGATCTTTGACTCGGGAACCTTGCGCGGGCGCAGCGTTTCGGCCATAAACTCGTTGGCTACACAGAATAGGTCGGTGTCCTTGTGGGGCCAAAAGCCTTCGACTTCGTAATCGGTCGGCACACAGATGACCGGGTAATCGATACCCGTAATTACGCGGGCGCCCACGGCAACATTGGCTGCCGTGATGTGCGTTGCGACCACGGCTATAGGCCTGCGGCGACGAATATATTCGTTGAAGGCGGGGAACATAATACGCGACCATGCCGTGCCGCCACCCCAGAGAAGATGTCCCGTAAGCGTATATCGCCAGGTCAGGTCGTAAATGGGGCGTGTGGCTCCCGTAAAAGAAGCCGCGGTCTTATTGCCGTCGAATTTAATACGTCCAAAATCAAGGATATCGAGCACTTCAATTTCAATATCCTCAGGGATTCCCTTGGTGCCGCGGATAAGATCAAATGCTTGTGCAATCGCGTTGGCGGCGGCTTTGTGGCCCGATCCAACCGATGCGTGCACAATGGTTACTAGGGGTTTTTGTGCAGGTGAAACGGTCATTTGCTCCGGTTGGGGAGTGGCTTGCATGGGCAGGGGAGCGCTATTGCTCATCTGCGTTTGATCCATCGATAACTCCCCTTCAGCTTTGTTACGCGTTTTATCATTGTAGTGCATGAGTGTCATGTTCACGTAAATTTGGGTATGAGCGCAAAGAACGCCAATCTTTCGACAGGAGGTCTCTTCATGACTACCCATCAGCCGATCGATGTTGCGATTATCGGTGGCGGCCCTGCGGGCTATGCTGCGGCCATTTATGCGGCGCGCTCCAACCTAACGACGACCGTGATTGAACAGGGCATGTCGGGAGGGCAGATCGCCACGACCAATGAAGTCGAGAACTATCCGGGCATTCCGCTCTTGAGTGGCGCCGAACTCGGTGAGCGTTTTCAGCAGCATGCAGAGGGCCTGGGAGCACAGGTTACATGGAGCATGGTTACGGGTATCGATTACGATGCCGATGCAGCGCTGTTTACGGTGCATCACGATTTGGGCGATACGTCGGCCTCGAGCGTTATCGCTTGCATGGGTGCCACGCCGCGATCTGCTGGTTTTGTTGGCGAGGATGCGTATCGCGGTCGCGGCGTTTCGTATTGCGCGACGTGCGACGGCATGTTCTTTCGCGGCAAGCAGGTTTTTGTCATCGGCGGCGGCAATGCTGCCTGCGAGGAAGCTCTGTTCTTGTCAGAAATCGCCAGCAGCGTGACCATCGTTTTGCGCCGCGATCAGTTCCGTGCCCCCGATGGTGTGGTTCAAAAAGTTCTTGCAAAAGATAATATTTCAGTTAGGTACCAAACTAGTATTGTCGAGCTCTCGGGCGAAGCCATGCCAACGACGATTACCTTTAAGGACAATGCATCCGGGGAAACTCACACCGAGTCATTTGTCCCTGGCTCGTTTGGTATCTTTGTCTTTACCGGAACGCAGCCCCATTCCGAGCTCGTTGAGCATCTAGTCGATCTGGCGCCGGACGGCGGTATTGTTACTGATGATTCCATGGCGACCCGCACGCCAGGTCTATTTGCCGCTGGCGACATCCGTTCCAAGCGTTTACGCCAGGTTGTGACTGCCGTTTCTGATGGAGCCATAGCGGCAACGAGCGTATACTCGTTTCTCCGTGGATAAGTACGATAATATATCTTATGTAAGGTTGCTATCTTTAAACGAAGTGGTTGGGCGGTGTATCAATGTGCTGTCCAACCACTTTTACTTGCCGGCTATATGGTATGCAAAACTAGATAACCTAGAATACAATATAGCTAATGAACGGAGGATCCTTATGAACCACGCCAAAC
Source organism: uncultured Collinsella sp. (assembly GCA_900548815.1). Classification (GTDB taxonomy): domain Bacteria; phylum Actinomycetota; class Coriobacteriia; order Coriobacteriales; family Coriobacteriaceae; genus Collinsella. Next base: position 12,487 of record URLR01000047.1, on the reverse strand, counting down.
GCGTTATCCCGATGTCCGATACATCGGTCAGCATTAAGCCTGAGGATATTCAACCCACTGTGTTGCCCGATGCATTTATTCAGTCCGATATCGTGCGCAAACTCAATATGTTGAGTCTGCCGCGCTATAACCAGTTGCCAAATGTGACACTCTACCGCGACCAAGTTATTGAGTATGTTGCGCTGTGGATGGAGCCGCTGTCTATTTGCGTTGAGCAGCCTATCATTACGCCATCGATGATCAATAACTACGTGAAGGTCGGCCTGGTGCCTGCTCCGGTCAAAAAGCAGTATGGTCGCGAGCAGATTGCCCGCCTGATCGCTATCTGCATCTTTAAGCAGGTGCTACCTATTGCTGCGGTGCAGGCACTCTTTAACATTCAGCGTTTGAGCTACGATGCCCCGACTGCCTTCGATTATGTGGTCGACCAGCTTGAGGCATCGATTCGCGCCGCGTTTTCTATCGAGCAGACGCCGGTTCCCGATACGGCGCATCAGGTCACACGCGAGTCGCTGCTTGTGCGCAGTGCCGTATCGTCCTTTGTTTCGAAGGCGTACTTGATGAGCTATCTCAAGTTCAACGGGTTTAATAGCTAGCCGACGTATAAAACGGGCGGGACAAAGAGCCATCTGTCGCTTTGTCCCGCCCGTTTTTTGCCTGGTTGGACTTTATTTGCCCGAAGCTACGCCCATGCCGTAGCCGATGATCAGGCCGTGCATCTCAGCGTAATAGGAATCCAGGCCGTTGCAGGGCATGATGATGGTCTTGGAGCCGGGCCAATGTTCGACTATGCGATCAGTAAGCGCCTGGGCTCCAGTTTCGTTCTCAACGTGATCGATGATGACCTCACCGCCCGTAAAGCCCTCGGCTTCCATAGTGTCGATGATCTTGTTGAGCATCTTCTTTTCGCCACGCGTGTGCCCGACGAGTTCGATTTTACCGGCCTCACTCGCCGTGCCCAAAATGCGGATATTGAGCTTGTTGGCAATGACGCCGGCTGCCTTAGGGATACGTCCGGCTTTGGCGAGGTTTTCGTAATTGCACAAGCTGAAGAGGATTTTGCTGTTCTGCTCAAGGCTATCAAAGTATGCGCAAGCGTCCTCGAATGCGACATCCGGATTGCTTGCAAGATAGCGGTCAAACAGCAAGAAAATGAGGTCCATTTTGCCGCCAGCTGCGCGTGAATTGACTAGATGAATCTGTCGGTCGGGCTCCTCGGCAAGAACCATATCGCGAGCCGTGGCTGCCGCGTTGTAGCTGCCCGACACGCCCTCAGAGATCGGCATGCAGATGGTCTTGTCTGCCAATTTGAAGAGCTCGGCCCACTCCCCTACGCTGGGACAAGCGCTCGAAGAAGCGTTCGTCTCCGCCTGAACAGCGCAGTTGAGCTCATGAACATCGAGCGAAAGGTCATCGACGAATTCACGCTCCCCCACTCGAATTTTGAGGGGCGCAAATGCAAAGGTGGTATGGGGTGCGGTCGGTTGCCAATCGCGGAGGTTACAGCTTGAATCGGAGATAAGTGCCCAGCTCATAGAGGGTCCTTTCTAATTGTTCTTCAACAATTATAGCTTTCTTGCTGACCGATTGGGCCGCTATCTAGTATTCAAAACTAGATAGCGGCCTGGACTAAAGATAAAAGAATGGACCTCGCAACTTAAAGCCACGAGGTCCACATTCACACGCTGTGTAAGATGACTTAGTAACGCACGAAGATGTAGTTATTGTTCATGCCGGCGGCAACGGAGCTGATGATAACACCCGTGTTGTAGTCGGAAGCATGAATCATCTGACCACCACCGATGTAAATGCCGGTGTGGTACGAGTTGACCACAACGTCACCGGGCTGCGGATCGGACACACGCGTCCAGCCCATAAAGGTACCCGTGGTGCCCAGGCGGCAATAGCGACCAGTGAGGCAATAGCTAACAAAACCAGAGCAATCGAAGCTGTTCGGTCCAATGCCGCCCCAGGAATAAGCGCAACCAAGCTTGCTGTATGCACGCGAGACAACAGAACCGCCGTCGACGGACTGGCTCGGAGCAGAAGGCGTCGGAGCCGGAGCAGGTGCCGGCGTAGGAGCCGGAGTGTTGCCGCCCTGGTTGTTGTTATTGCTGGTCTGGCCACCGTTGTTGGTGTTCTCGGTCGTACCGGCAGTCTCGTTGCTCACCGTGGCCTTCTCGGCGGTGCTGGCGTTGATGCCGGCCTGAAGCGCGGCGTTGGCCTCGGCCTCGGCGGCAAGCTCGGCCTGCAGCTGCGAATCCAGGGAATTTACGACGTTCTGGGCTTCAGCCTGCTGGGCATTAAGCTCGTCGACCTTCTTTTGCGTGGCGGCGACGTTCTTCTCCTGCTCGGCCTGCTTATCGGTGAGCTGCTGCTTAAGCTCCTTGACCTCTTGAATGGTCTGAGCCTGCTTATCGGAAACTTTCCCGTAGTAGAACAGACGGTTGAGCATATCGCTCAGGTCATCGACGCCCGTCAGAACCTGAAGCAGGCTCAGGCCGCCGGTTTTGTACTCGCCGGCGACATAGGTCGAGAGCTTGGCCTGACCATCGGCAATTTCCTGCTGCTTTTGCGTGATCTCGCCAGCAGTCTGATCGAGCGCCTGCGTCTGCGTGGCGAGCTCATCGTAAATCTGCTGGGTTTGGGTACCGATCTGCTCGAGCTTAGTACGAGCAGCGGCAAGGTCGGATGCGGTATCGGCGTAGGCAGGAGCCGCGAGGCCCAAGCCCAAAACACAAGCGAGGGTTGCCGTAGCAGCGCAGCGTGCCATGTTTTTGTGCGTGTTTGCTGTGCGCATGTAGCTTCCTTTCCACTAACTAAGGGTAACGGCTAGTCCACCGTCACCAGACTAAAGAGCTCCACATCGTCATTAGACGGCGTGAGCTTCTCGCGCGGGTTGAGAAACGCAAGCTCAAGGATACAACCGTAACCGACAAGCTTTGCGCCCATATCTCGCACCAGTTTACCTGTTGCCTCGACGGTTCCGCCCGTCGCGACCAAGTCGTCCAGAATCAACACGGTATCTTTAGAGCTGATAGCGTCGGCATGGATCTCAATTGAATCGGTGCCGTACTCGAGCTCGTAGCTCTGGCTCACGGTCTCGCGCGGCAGCTTGCCCGGTTTACGTGCGGGAACAAAGCCGGCGCCAAGGGCTACAGCCACCGGTACGCCAACCATAAAGCCGCGAGCCTCGGGACCCACGACCTTGGTGATTCCCATGCCGGCAAAGTGTTCGGCGAGGGCATCGGTCATGGCTTTGAGCGCCTCGGGATTGCCAAAGAGCGGCGTGATGTCTTTAAAGATGACTCCGGGCTCGGGATAGTCGGGGATGTCGACGATTTGAGATTCGAAGTCGTACATTGCATGACCTTTCAATGGGTTGCCGAAATTTCAGCTGAGGTTATTTGCCTGCGGTGGCGGTGCCGGATTGCGAAGGGGCGACGACCTTGAGCGGCTTTACGAGAGAATCCTCGTGCGAAGCCGGCATGGCTGTCTCTTCGTTTTTGGCCTTGGTGGACTCGGAGCGAGTGATTTCCTCATCGAGTGCATCGATGTCGGCGTCCTCGACCACGGCGTTGAGCGACTCAAAAACGCGGTTCTTGAGCAGCGCAGTGTGCACACCTTCCGTCAGGTCGTGAAGCTTCTTAAACGCACGCTCGAGCTTGGCGTCGCGCTCGTCATCGGAGGTATCCATGCCGAGCATGCTCACGAGCACCTGCTCAAACATCGAGGACTCGCGGTTGGCGGAAGACACGTACTGACGCAGGTTGCGCGGCTCGATATGGAAGCGCGACAGCTCGGAGCAGTAGCGGATGATCGGGAAATCGCGACCATCGACGAGCTCACGATTTTGCGGGCTCTTGATGATGCGAATGAGGTCGTTCTCGGCGAGCGAGCGGATAAACGAAATCTCGACGCCCAGCATATCGGGAATGGTCTCGATAGGATGCAGCTTTTGCTTTGTCTCCTTGGGCTCCGTCTTGAGTGGAACATCGGACAGCAAGCCCACCTCGTAGGCGAGCGTTGACAGGTCCGTGGCGTTTTCCAAGCGCTGCTTAATTACGTTGAGCGGCATGTAGCGAGTCTTCTGCAAGTGCAGAATGACCTCCAGGCGATCAACGTCCTCCTTGGAGTACTGACGGTATCCCTTAGGCGTACGATGAGGGGTAATGAGCCCCTCATCCTCTAGAAATCTAATTTTTGAGTTCGAAAGATCGGGGTATGCGCCTCGAAGTAGGTTGACGACTTGGCCGATACTCAGATAGTTGCGTTCGGCCATTCCCTACTCACCGGTTTCGATGCGCTCCGGCGTGCTCTCGTGGTAGATGAGCGTAAACGTACCGATCTGAACGGAAGAACCGTCGTGCAGCGGGGCCGCGTTGACTATGGCACCGTCGACCCAGGTGCCATTGAGCGAGCCCAGGTCCTCGATGCGAGCTCCGAGGCCCTCGCGAATAATGCGCGCGTGGCTGCGCGAAACAGTCATGTCGTTGAGGAAGATGCCGTTCGCGGGATCGCGGCCGATGGTGGTCACGTCGTCCTCGAGCTCAAAGGCGGCACCAGTCTGCGGACCCTTGACGATGGACAGAACGGGGGCGGTGATGCGCACGTTGGCCATGAGGTCGGGAACGGTGACGTCGCTTGAAGGCACGCGGAATACGCAGGTAGCGTCAGCAGTCTTATCATTCTGAGGCATATTGTTAACCATGTTGTCCATGACAACCCCTAACTTATCGCGGACGTGCCGCAAATAATGAACCGTACGTAATCATACCCCAACGAATCAGTCTTCGATTTCAGGGTTCAGAAAGTCGATGTCCTCGTCCTCGGGATGCGCGAGAGCCTGTTTAATGGCCACTCCGCCCTTAATGGAGTAGATGACAGCCGTGAGCATGGAGAAGATCACGCCGCCGTACACAAAGAAGATGCCGAGGGGCACCGAGCTTCCGTTGAGGCCCGGGAAGGCCTTAAGGGTTGAAGGTAAAAGATGCAGGCCGTCAATAACGGGGAACCCGAGCAGCATGAGCGAGAAGCCGGTCATGAGCAGCGCTGTGGCAATCTTTCCGGGGAAGACGACATCGATGGGGCGACGGTGATAATGACGCACGATAAGCGTGCCGATGCCCAGATAGATGTCGCGGCCGATAATGAGCACGCAGACCCAGATGGGCAGCTCTCCGCGGACCACCAGTCCCAGCACGCCGGTGAACAGCAGCGCGCGGTCGCAAATGGGATCCATGACCTTGCCGAGCCACGAGACCGTCTTAGTCATGCGGGCGATCTGCCCGTCCATCCAGTCGGTGGAGGCGGCAACGGCGTAGATAACGATGGCGATGACACGGTTGTTATCCGTCACAAACAGGTACAGGAATACCAGGGTGAGGATCAGGCGCGTAAAGGTGATGAAATTGGAGATCGTAAAGATCTTATTCGACGGGTAATCGGAAGTGCCGATAAGCTCCTTTTTGATCTTCTTTTTGATGCCCACAGGACTCCCCCGCTGGTTAACGACAAAACTTTCGATACTATACCCGTTCCGGCGATGTCTATCCAGCGTAAGCATAGAGAGTCCAGACATGTGGAGGGCGCTTTTAGGCGGCGGGGATTTCGCATTCGTGTACATCAGCCTCCAAACATGTCGAAAAATGTCGATTTTGGTGGCTGATGTACACGTTTTGATTCGGTGGTTACATCGAGCGGGAACGTTGTTGCTTTAAGCAAAATAATCATGGTGATTAAAACAAAAAAGGTCAGGCACTAGGTGCCTGACCTGCAAACTTCTGGTCGGGACGACTGGATTCGAACCAGCGACCCCTTGACCCCCAGCGGGGTCAGAATGACCCTGACCTGTGCTAATTTTGTTAAAACACGCGCAAATAGCGCAAGTAGCGCATTTCCGCGTATGTAAATTTTACCAGCTCAGCGCGGTTTGTCCAGATAGCATATTATCGGCTTCGAGGTGCGCGGTGCAGCCGATGACTTAATCAACGGGGGTAGGAGCCCCGAATCGTCGTCTCTCTGGGTTCCCGCAGGTGGGCCCTTCTGTTTCTAATCAACTGCGGATTCAGGAGCTATGTGGTCAATATAATACCGTTGAACCCGCGTATCGATACCGCTCAGCCATTCGCCTCGCCCCCGTCGCACGTATCTTCATCCGGTCTGTTACTTTTAATCTAACGATTCTTTGAGGAACGTAGGTGCTTCCAAATGTACTGTCGACTTCTTCTCAAACTAATCCTAAGAGACAAGGCCGTATGGATTTGTACGCTCGTTCTCGCCGCAGCCTTTTCCGTCCCCATTGCGTTCAATTCACCCATCTACGGCCCCTTCTTTATGAAGCAGGGCATGCAGGGCTTTGTCGACGCATTCAATACGCGCGCGCCCCAGGCCAACGGCACAGACCTATCTCCAGAGCAGCAAAATGACGCGGAGCTTGCAAGATACGCGAACGCCGCCCTCGCCGCTCAAACCGACGCCGCCTTTCTCGACTCTGCCGAGAGCTACTACGCGCTCATGGGCGAAGGCTTCCAATCCGGGTCCATCGTGGGAGACCGAGAGACCAATGACGCGGAGCTCGCATATTGCCGCGCCCTGAGCAGCTCCGGCATCACGGATATCCCGGCCTCCGCAAGCGACCTGCCGTTCCTCTCCTTCCTGCCCTACGCCATTGCCCAGGCGCCGTCCTTCCTTCCCTTCATCCCCTTCCTTCTCTCGTCGATACTCGTGCTCGGCGCCACAAGGCCCGGGACCCTGGCGGCAAAGGCGCCCGTGCCCAAATTCCGGCGCCTTATCCAGATCGTTTTTTCGATAATCGGCGCGGGGACCGCGATGCTCCTCGCCGGCCTCGCACCCGGGGGCATTTGCGCCTTGGCCCTAAACGGATTCGGGCAGATCGGGTACCCGATCGCCTTCTTCCATGACGGCGCGCTTGCCACCACGACCGCGGGAGACGTCTTCACGACCCTGCTTATCGCGCTGCTCGCGGGCGGAACCTTGATATCCGTTTGTTCCGTCGTCCTATCGACCGCAACGAGGCGCGTCCTCGCGGGCCCCCTTGCCTCCGCGCTGCTTGTCGCGGCCCCGGCATTCCCGTTACTGTCCGATTCGGCACTGGGGCATAACGCCGCGCTCGAGCTCCTGCCGCTGGCCGTGTTCTCGCCTATCGAGGCAACGGGTTACGTAGGATGCTTCCCGACGGAATTCATTGGCTCCGGTTCGGGCGGCGCATCGATGCTTGCCGTGGCCCTGGCATACGTCGCGGTCTTTTTCGCGGTCGGCGCCGTTGTGACGCGTTCGCCCAAACAGGCTGGACCCGCTAAAAAGCACCATGGGCTTGAGCTCCTGGACGTGAGCGTGGGATACGGGAGCACGACGATACTTTCGATCGGATCGCTTTCCTTGGGCCCGGGAACGGCGGCGGGGCTCGTCGCTCCCAACGGCTCGGGGAAAACCACCCTTCTTGAAGCGCTGTCGGGCCAATTTCCCACCCGCATCCGCTCGGGAAGCCTGGCGGCAGACGGAACCTGCCAACGTCGATCAGCCGAATTCGCAGAACTCGTCTACCTGAGCTCTTCGGGCGGCGCGGATCTCTACCCCACGCTATCGGCCCGCGAGCACCTCTCTTTCGTTAGGGAGGCGTGGAAATCGGCCGCCGACATCGACTCGCTCTGCAACTCCCTCGGAATCTCCTCATATCTCGACAAGCCGACCCGTAAACTCTCGACAGGAATGAAGCAGCAGGTAAAGCTTGCCATGGCGATAGCGACCGGTTGCCCGTACCTCATCCTCGATGAACCGCTGAACGGCCTCGATCCGGGAAAGCGGAAAACCTCCTGCGACGCGATGCGCAGCGAGGTGGCGCGGGGACGCAGCGTGCTCATCTCAAGCCACCTGCTCGACGACCTGGCAGACCTCACCGACTCGTTCTACTTCATCGAGGCCGGCACGCTCGTGGAAAAGATCGAGTCGTCCTCGCAGACGCTCAAGCAGGAATACCTCGATACATACGAGGGAGGTGAATGACATGATGGGCAAGAGCTATGCAAAGATAGCGATTGTTGGCTTTGTACTTTGTCTTGCAATGGTGCTATGTGCATCATTTGCGAGGTATAGGTCCGAGCAGTCGTTCATCGATGGCACTGAAAACGGTTTTGGCATAGACGGGATGTATGTCAACGATGGCGCGACCGGGCCGTCTATGGCGATTCTTGCAGGCGAAGACATGGAATGGCAAATCTGTAATGACGATGGCTCTTGTCTGAGTGGTCGTTTGGCCGCAACGAGCGACCCGAATTCGTTCGATCTTCTCGACAATGATGGATCGGATTGCGGCTCAGTTCACCTGTCGTATGCATCACGAGATGGGATGGACGGCATTCTCTACGTCTCCCATGGGTCTGGCGATTTCAAGATGCGCAGGACTAACCGAGTGCCGGCTTTTTTCGAGGAGTGAGAATTCCCGGCGGTCTGCCGATCAGGCCTCCGGGGTATTGAACCCCGCATTCATCCGTACACACACGGATGAATGCGGGAAGTGTCCGGATGAAGTTGATAATCAAGGAAACAAAGCCGTTCTGCCTGGGACGGCTTTGGCCTGGACTTTAACTACAACATCGCGATCGACACTTATCAGCTCGCGCGACGCGCATGGCCAGATCTCGGACGCTGGTGCATGGAGGACCTTCGAGATTTACTGTGCATCCAAAACGACGACGCACACCGCGTGCTCGCCGACTGCGAAGACGAGTTGGCTGTCTACAATGCGATCAGATACGGCGTGAAGTCCGGAGAGCTTTCTGTCGAACCGCCGCGCCGTCGCGCGAGCCGACCGGGCAACCCGGGCAATCTGGTCCCGGCTCTCCCGGTCGTATTCCTACGATATCGCCCCTAGATCACCAATGTGTCAGATAAAGAATGAGGCAATGGCTGTGATCACGCCTACGGCGGACGCAACGATTGCGCCTTTTTTCCTCTCCTTTAGTCCGACGAATAGGGTTGCCGTAAAGTAAAGGGCGGAAATGCAGTCTATGGCAAGCAAAACGAGTTCCTTGGGCGGTTTCAGCAAAAGGTCGCTAGCAAAGAGTAATGCAAGCAGGGCAAAGCCGATTGTGACCAAGTATCTCGATTGATTTTGCGACAGCATGGCAACTGCCTTTCAGAACATGCAAGTGAAAAGTCGGTACGATGTCATTGCGGTTGCAAACAAGCCGCCGTCAGGACCGGTTGTCACGAGACCGGCGATAACGCATTTTCTCGGTTTCCAGCTCATGACAGACCCCTCTCTCATGGTGCAACGCATACATTATGAGATATGCACATTATCTCGCTAATCAATTTCAATATCCATCATCCAACTAAAGAATACTGACTCACTGGTTCAGCGACGATGCGTTTTTACCCTCGCGTTCCCACTCGCCGCGTCGGCGGTCGGAAGGGTCTCCGTCTCGCAATCAGCGACCTTGTAACCGTATCTGTCGAGCCAGGCGGCAAGCACGTCCCAATCGACGCGCTTCCAGTCGCCGCCCGGCGCGTGCTGCATCACGAGGCCTCCGGCGACCATGAGCGCGTGGATATGCCCTCCTTGCAGGCCAGCGATGATCCCGCCGGTGCATACGATGCCAGGTCGCTGTGCCGGCATGGCGCAAACGTATTGGCCTTTGTGCCCCTTTTGGCAACTTTAGCATGGCTGTAGGTTAAACCAACCCACAGCCATGAGCACGTTAACGTAGTACTATGCTAATTACACGGATAAGGCAGGGGTATTTTTCTTTGGCGAATAAATTTGTTTTTTATGGCAAGGGGAGTGGCGTTAAGGTTTTCATCGCTATATCAGTTGCCGTGTTCGCATTCTCTGCGCTATTTCTAAAAGTGGAGCGTTGCCAAAAAGATAGCGGAGGTGACTATTCACATTTGTGGTTCGTGAGCGGATTGGTGTTGAACGTTGACAGCTCTGGCGATTTTACCATGTCGGTCGAAAGCGAATATCCATTTAACGACGGGTCTGATCGTCTGACCATTCTGGTTGATTCAGAACATACGCGCTATGTAAGCGATAGCCCCGTGAGCGTTGGGTCTAAAGTCAAGGTAGGCTATTTTCTCGATTCCCGAAAGAAAAATACGATTCGCTGCTCTTCTGTGGATGTGTTGGAATAATTTTTGAGTAACTATCAGTAAAAAGCTGCGAGCAAAGGCCGCTCCACGTGGGGCGGCCTTTTTGGTGGATAGACGTTGCGGAGGATGATTGATTGACGTTTTTACTCCGCATGGAAATCGAGTGAGGATTCTGTTCCGCGAGGGGCGTGTTTTGAGGCTCTTGGCGGTACGTAATTCTCGTTCGGCGTCTTGACGGGACAAAACCCTCGGTTGACTTTTTGAAGCGTCCCTAGAATCAGCTGTTACGATAAAAACGGGGGGGGGTAACTCCGCGGACACGGCCTAGCGCGCTGCCATCCAGTGCCGATTCTGCCATACTCGCAATTCGGCGAGGATGAGGAGTATGAATTAATCGGGGCTTATAGGACAAAATGTGTGTCCTATAAGCCCCAAGGATGACGATTCCAATACGGATGACGACACCAAAACCGGCATCGACGGTTCCATGGACGATTCGGATTCCAAATAGGCCCTGTTAGTTGATCTACTTCTTTGCCGGTGTCGTATACGAAACCGCTATACCCGCGGCAATTGCCATGAGACAGCTCGCGATGAATCCGAACTCATACTTCAAAACGTTTGTTGCGGTCAGGGCGATAATCAACACGGTCGCAATTTGCAGAATTATCATTATTGCGAAGAGATTGATTCCTTGTTTGGCCGAAGTCGCTGAGTGAGTTTGGCTTTGTTGATTCAGGTTGTAGCTGACAACAAAAGCGACCAGTTCGCTTGATACGGGGCCGACTACATAGAAAAAGATTGCGTCAATGAAGCCTATAGTGTTGTAAGTTGTTTCGCCGGAAAAAACAGCGTATAAAGCATATCCAAATCTTGGCTGATTCATGTATGAGTACGAAAAGACGAAGAGCGTCAATATTGCTACTACCAGAAGTGCATTCAGGACAAATCGTTTGCTTTTCATCGATCGCTCCTTCCGGGTGACACTTATTTGTAATTCTACAGCATCCATTTGTTTTTCAAAGAATTTGACTGTCCTAAATAACATGCACTTTCGCTGGAGGGTCGCTGTTTGGCGGCCCTCTTTTTTGCACAGGCGCGGTGGGATGGTAATAATCGGGCGGGAGTCAGCCGCTCTGATAGAATCGTCCTTGCTGTCGGCAGCCCTCGTGCCGGGCAGAGCCCTCCATCCGATGGGAGGTGATGCCCATGACTGATTTCACTGAGCTCGTGAAGCTCCTGACCGCTATGGTCTCGCTCCTCACGGCCCTTGTCGTCCTTCCCAAGGCACTCAAGCAGGGTTCGAAGCCCAAAAAGAAAGGCCACCGTCGCTAAGACGATGACCCAACTTCATTAAGCAACGGCTCTGCCCAGCTCTCTACAACTTGGGCTGCCGTCTGCACCATTTTACCCTCCTGACGAGGGATTCGTCCATATTTCAAAAACCAAATTGCGTTTGCTATCGAAGCCTTGATTATCAACTTCATCCGAACACCTCCCACATTCATCCGCACATGTGCGGATGAATGTGGGAACCCGATACCCTGAGGGCCGGACCAGCCGGCACCGGGAGATCGGAGGACGGCCGGTCCGGAAAGAGGAAGAAGGGTTCCGCGGAGGCGGCCCCGAGGGCCTACGGCAGGCTCACCAGGCACGAGCGGGACACGGTCCAGAGGATGCTGGAGCGCAGGGCCTCGTGCAGGGAGATCGCCAGGGAGCTGTGCAGGTCGCCCTCGGCGGTGAGCGCCGAGGTGGCGTCGCACAGGTTCGTGACGGCGCCGAAGTCCAGGCGCGGCGAGCGCGTCGACGGCTCGGCCGACCTGTCGGCGGCCTGCCCGCGCCTGGCGGCGTGGCCGCGCTGCTGCAACGGGTGCGGCCGGTACCGTGCGATCGGCTGCAAGCGCCGCCCGCACGTATTCTGTGTTTCGTCAAGAGGATTTGAGCAAAAAGAGCATCGGAAATTGAGCAGTCGCAGCATCGGAAGCGCGCACGCTTTTTGAGCGGCTAGCCCTCCTGCATGAGGGCATGGCGGACGCGGTAGGACTCGCCGCGGAACTGGACGAGCCTCCCGTGGTGGACGATGCGGTCGATCAGGGCGGCGGCCATCTGGTCGTCCCCGAACACCGCCCACACCTGCTGAACTCCAGGTTCGTGGTGAATACCACCGACTGCCTCTCGTATGCGTCGGCGAGGACCTGGAAGAGCAGCCTCGCCCCGTCCGCGTCGAGCGGGAGAAACCCGAGCTCGTCGATGACGAGCAGGCGGGCCTTGCCGATGATTGCGGCCTCCCGGTCGAGCCTCCCGTCGTCGCGGGCGCGCCTCAGGCGCATCACTGTCTCTTATACACATCTCCGAGCCCACGAGACGGACTCCT
>URLR01000046.1 GCA_900548815.1 uncultured Collinsella sp. | reverse complement strand
TACACGAGCCTTATCGTCGGCAGCGTCAGATGTGTATAAGAGACAGCTTCTACACGCAAAACCGCAAGTCCATCACCAAGGACGAGGTCTCCCCCTACGTGCTGCAGGGCACCGTTGACGTCGAGGACGAGCGCTTCTACGAGCACGGCGGTATCGACCTGTGGGGTATCGCGCGTGCTGCGGTGGCAACCCTCGGCGGCGGGCACGAAGGCGCCTCGACTATCACCCAGCAGCTGGTGCGCAACACCATCCTGCAGGAGGAGCAGTTCGACTCGACCATCGAGCGTAAGGTGCGCGAGGCTTACATCGCCGTCAAGATGGAGGATATGTACTCCAAAGACGAGATCCTCATGATGTACCTCAACACCATCTACTACGGCCACGGCGCCTACGGCATCGAGGCCGCAGCTGAGACCTATCTGTCCAAGAGCGCCGCCGACCTCACGCTGAGCGAGGCCGCACTGTTGATCGGCCTTCCCAACTCGCCCTCGCAGTACGACCCCACGGTCAACCCCGACCTGGCGCTGTCCCGTCGCAACAAGGTCCTTGACAACATGTTGCGCCTGGGCCACATCACGCAGGAGGAGCACGATGCCGCACAGGCCGAGCCCATCACCCTCAACGTGACCGAGATTTCGGGCAGCGGCGTCGACGTATACTCGCAGCCCTACTTTGTCGCCTATGTTAAGCAGCTGCTGGAGCAGGAGTTCTCGACCGACGTGCTCTTTAAGGGCGGCCTGACCGTCAAGACCACCATCGACCCCACGATGCAGCAGGTGGCAGAGAATGCCGTCCGCGAGCAGCTCGACACGCTCTCACTCGACGGACTGGACATGGGCATGGTCGTCGTCGACCCCAAGACCGGCTACATCAAGTGCATGGTGGGCGGCTACGACTACAACGCCGACGAGAACCACGTAAACCATGCCACGGCCAAGCGTCCCGTCGGCTCCACCTTCAAGGCCTTTACGCTGGCAACTGCCATCCAAAACGGCATGAACCCCAACGTCACCCTCAACTGCAACTCGCCACTCAAGGCCAAGGGCACCACGACCGAGGTCCAAAACTACGCCAAACATAGCTATGGCAACATCACGCTTAAGCAGGCAACGGCATACTCCTCCAACACCGGCTACATCCAGGTGGCGGAAGCCGTCGGCAACAGCAAGATCATCTCACTCGTCAAAAAGCTCGGCATCGATCCCGCCAAGGACAACATCGAGGACGTTCCCGTCATGACGCTCGGCACCGGCTCGATCTCGCCGCTCGAGATGGCCGCCGCCTACGCGACGTTTGCCAACGGCGGCTACTATCGCCAGCCGATCGCCATCACCGAGATTGACTCTCGTACCGGTTCGGTGCTGTACCAGCACACCGACAATCCCTCACAGGTGCTTACCGAGGGCGAGGCCGCCGCGGTCACCGATGTTCTGTCCGGCGTCATGCAGGGCAGCGGTACAGGTGCTGCTGGCGCCCTGAGCGTCAACCAGCCCTATGCCGGCAAAACGGGCACCACCGACAACACCACCAACCTGTGGTTCTGCGGCTATACCCCGCAGCTGGCGTGCGCCCTGTGGACCGGCTATTCCGCGGGCGAGATCCCCATCCAAAAATACGGCACGGACCTGCTGGGCGACAGCACCAATCTGCCTGTCTTTAAGCGGTTTATGAACACCGTTCTGACCGGTACCGAGCGCGAGGAGTTTGCGACCGGAACGGCGCCCACCTACAAGAACAACAGCGTCTGGAAGTTCTACGGCACCAACAACACCAAGAAGACGGAGAACGACGACAAGGACGAGAACGAGGACGAAGAGGAAACCACCACAACGACTACCACGACGACCACGACGACCGAGACCACGGGCGGCGACACCACCGGCGGCACCGGAACGACCGGTGGCTCGACGGGCGGCTCCACTGGTGGTTCGACCGGCGGCGATGGCGGCACGCCTACGCCCACGCCTACGCCCACTCCCGACCCCTCGCCCACGCCTGACGATACGGTCGGCTAGAAATTCATCCGGCCATTAGCAACAAGGCCCCCGAGCAGCTTATTAAAGTGCTCGGGGGCCTTTTAGTTTAAAGCGACCTGGTGAACGGTCTTTATACCGGCAAACAATATAGGGGGTACCGACCAACGTCGATACCCCCTTACAAGCCACCATGTCACGCACACAGTGCCGAGCGCACGACCCGCACGCCTACTTGCGAGAATTGCTCAGCTTATTGATCAGCGCCTCAAGACGCTCGCCGTCCTCGGCCGTCTGGGCAATAACCAAAATCGTATCGTTGCCGGCAAGCGAGCCAAGCACATCGGGCAACTCTGCCGCATCAACGGCGGCGGCGATGCCGGAAGCCGTGCCAGGCTGAGCCTTGATCATAACCAGATTATCGGTACGCAGAACGCCCGTTACAAGCTCGGAAACCATACGCTGCAGGTGCAGGTCCTCTGCCAGAACATAGATGCCCTCAGGGAGCTTACGCAGCCCCATGTCGGCAATATCGCGAGAGACAGTCGCCTGCGTGCAATCAAAGCCCATAGCGCGGAGCTCATCGACCAGCACGCGCTGCGTGCGGACGTCCTTATTGCGCACAATATCTCTAATGGCATCCTGGCGCCCATTGCGTTTTTTAGCCATACAAACCCTCTCTCCAAAAGATGGCGGAGACAATCAATCAGTGATTGAATAGTTTAACGCTATTTGAAGGCTTTTGTGTATAAGAACGTATTTCGAAACAATTCTATGCAAGTTTGTTTCGAAATGAGCCGTTTAGGCGGTTTTTGCGCCCGTCCGGTTAAGAAAAGCTGCCAGATGCGTACACATCACGCAGCGCGCGGGCTTGGCGCTGGCGATCGGCCCAAACAACAGACCGAGCCCCCGATGGTTATCCTTGAGCGCGGCGACCATCTGACGGGTTCGAGGCGCATCGAGCATATCACGCATGCGGGCGGAACGCTCGATTGACGACACCCCATGCGGGCTCAGACACAAATTCTCGATGCAGGCGACCAGTCCGGCAAAGTAGAACTTTTGGCTTGCCAGCTTGAGCCGACCACCGCTGTCTGCTTCCGAGAGTGAGTCCGCAAGCTCGTCGAGCGCTCGAGTGTCATCGGATACCTTGGCATACATGGTGGGATCAAAGGCATCTGTAAGTTTAGGTGCCGCCGTGTGGAAACAAGCATCGCCGCAGCCGGACACGCATCGTGTCTGCGAAAGCGCGCATGCCATAAACCCAACTGTGCGAAACACCTTGTCGCACAAAAGGCATGCCTCAAACAGCGAGCGGCTGTACATCACACCAGAGGTCTGAACGACTAGGCCGCCTAAAATCAACTGAGGCAGCCCGGCCACCATCGAAGATTTGCTATCAATGGAAATATGAGCAGCATCCAAGACGCGCGAATGGCGCTCTCGATGTGCATCATAGCGGTCGAGCGACACCGTGGGGAGCACTATGTCTGCCGTAGTATCGCACGCGATATTGACCATCTTGGAAAGGGACTGCGGAGCAAACCACTCATCGGCGTTCATAGCGATGATTTGAGAGCCGCGCGAGGCAGCAAAACCGGCACGAAGACAAGCGCCGCGCTTCGCGTCCTCGACGTCAATCAAATCAATATGAATGTCCCTGTCGGCAGCAACTTGAAGCGAATGGCGCACACCGGGCGCAGCATCGCGGCAGACAACGACAATCTGCAAATCGTAGAGGTCTTGGTTCTGGATACTCTCGAGCGCACGCATCGCATAGCTGGGCGAACCTTCTACCACAAGGATCACCGAAAGTCGCGGATGCGAGCCACGTCGAACCAAGTTATCCGTCCTCTCGACAGCAGTGAATCAAACTGTCGTTCATGGTACACCCCGGCAATAAAAGCAATGAGACACCGGTTGTATTGCACGCCAAGAACAGATGTTGCACACGCGCAGCCCACAGATGACAGGTGCCGACGCACGACGCGCCGAGCCCTCCCCTAGTCGAGCACGACAAGCTCGGCGGGATCGTAATCCACGCCCATAAACGTAAGGCCGCAGGCAGGAGCCGTGGGGCCCGCAGCGGTACGGTCGCAAGCATCGATGACCTCGCGCATCCACTCGGGTTCACGGCGATGCATGCCAATCTCGACAAGCGTGCCCACGATCGTGCGGACCATCGAATGCAGAAACGCATTGCCCTCGATGGTAAACGTCAGGATGTCCTCGCCAAACGCAACCTCATGGCCAAACTCGGCACGCATCACGCAGCGGTGCGTGGGCTTGCCCACGGCAGACGCCACCTTGCAAAAGCTCTTGAAGTCCTGCTCGCCCAGCAGCGCGGGACAGGCCGCAGACATCGCCTCAACATCCAATGGGTAGCGATGCCACCACACCGCACCGCGCGAAAGCACAGGGCGCGTGTCGCGATCGGCAATACGGTACGTATACGTACGGGAATGCGCATCAAAGCGTGCAGAAAAGCCTTTACGGGCCTTGTAGACCTCGTTTATGGCGATATCTTTGGGCAGGAGGGCATCCATAGCCCTCAGCCACCTACGGCGCGTCAAAGCCAACTCAGCGTCCGTTACGGGCACGCTGATAAACTGTGCCACCGCATGCACGCCGGCATCGGTACGTCCCGCACACGTCAGGTCGATCGGACGGCGCAGGAGCGTCTCAATAGCTCGACGTAGCTCACCCGCAACCGTCGTCTGTCCCGGCTGCTCGGCAAATCCGCTATACGACGAGCCATCATAGGCCACGCGAAATACGAGCGTGGCGTCAAGCTCGGAAATCGAATTGAAATCAGACGGCGCAGTCATGGGCGCTCCCAACAAACAAGCAACGGTATCGCGACAAAAAAAGAGGGGTACGCGAACGTACCCCTCGAATATAGCCTATGCAGACGGATTGTCTACTCAGCGGTCTCCTCAGCAGGAGCCTCCTCGGCAGCCTCGACCTTCTTGGGAGCAGCGGCCTTCTTGGGGGCCGGAGCAGCCTTCTTAGCCTTAGGCGTGCAAGGCTCGGTGACGAGCTCCATGATAACGATGGGAGCGTTGTCGCCCTTGCGGTTACCGAGCTTCATGATGCGGGTGTAACCGCCGTTGCGGTCCTGCCACATGCCCTGAGCAGCCTTGTCGAAGATCTCGGCAACGAGCTGCTTATCGTCGAGCTTGGCGATAGCCAGACGACGAGAGTGCAGGTCGCCCTTCTTGGCCCAGGTGATGATCGGATCGACGACCGAACGCAGCGCCTTAGCGCGGGTCTCGGTGGTCTTGATGCGGTCGTTCTCGAAGAGGGCCTTAGCAAGGCTCTTCTTCATGGCCTTGGTGTGGCTCGCATCGGTGCCGAGCTTCAGGCCCTTCTTAACGTTATGACGCATGGTCTAGTTTCTCCTCAAATATGCGAAGCATTAAGCCTTCAGGCTCAGGCCCATGGACTCAAGCTTGTCCTTCACTTCCTCGATCGACTTAACACCGAAGTTACGGATGTTGAGCAGATCGTTCTCCGAGAACTCAACGAGCTGACGGACCGAGTGAATGCTGGCGCGCTTAAGGCAGTTGTAAGAACGGACGGAAAGGTCCAGATCCTCGATCTGCTTGTCCAGCTCAGCGTTGTCGTTGGTGACCTCGGGAGCGAAGATCGAAGCCTCCTCCTCGACCTCGGGGGTCTCGGCAAGGTTCATAAAGGCAGCCATATGCTGGTTAATGATATTGGCAGCCTGGACCACGGCGTCGCGCGGGGCGATGGAGCCGTTGGTCTCGATCTCGAGGACAAGGCGGTCGTAGTCGGTGTGCTGACCGACACGGCAAGCCTCAACGAGCTTGGCGCAACGGGAAACCGGCGAGTACAGCGAGTCGACGTGGATCACACCGATGGGATCGTTGTCGCGTTTGTTGGCCTCGCCAGAAACATAGCCGCGGCCATAGCCGATGCGCATGCTCATGGTGAGATGGCCACCCTCGGTGAGCGTAGCGATGTGCTGCTCGGGGTTGACCAGCTCAAACTCGGACGGAATAAAGAAGTCCGCACCGGTGACCTCGCAGGGGCCGTCAACCGAAATGGTGGCGGTCGCCTCGTCGGTCGTGCCGAGAGCCCTGAAGACAAGACCCTTGACATTCAGGACGATGTCGGTGACATCCTCGACCATGTTAGGGATGGTCATGAACTCGTGCTGCGCGCCATCGATCTGAATAGCCTCGACGGCGGCACCCTCGAGCGAGGACAGAAGAACGCGACGAAGGGAGTTACCCAGCGTATCGCCGTAGCCACGCTCGAGCGGCTCGACGGAGACACGAGCAGACGTCTCGTTGATCTCTTCGACCTGAACCTGAGGCCTAATGAATTCTGACATGTATTACCTCCAGCCTCAGCAGCCCGGATGGACTACTTAGAGTAGAGCTCGACGATGAGCTGCTCGTTGATATCACCGCTGATCTGCTCACGCGTCGGCAGAGCGAGCACGTTACCAGACAGCTTCTCGATATCGACCTCGAGCCAGCCAGGGACCTCAAAGCGCTCGGAGGAAATCAGTGCCTCCTTGATGGGGAGGAGGTCACGGAACTTCTCGCCGACAGCGACGACGTCGCCGGCCTTGACGCGGTAGGACGGGATGTCCACGCGCTTGCCGTTCACGGTGAAGTGACCGTGACGGACGGACTGACGAGCCTCTTTGCGGGTGCGGGCGAAGCCAAGACGGAAGACGACGTTGTCGAGGCGAGACTCAAGGATGATCATGAGGTTCTCACCGGTGACGCCGTTCATCTTGCGGGCCTTGTTGAAGTAGCCGTGGAACTGCTTCTCCAGAACGCCATAGATGAACTTGACCTTCTGCTTCTCGCGCAGCTGCATGCCGTACTCAGATTCCTTGCGACGGCGCTTGGGCTGACGGATAGATTCCTTCTTGCTGCTGTAACCGAGCTCAGCGGGATCGATCCCGAGCTGACGGCAGCGCTTAAGAACAGGAGTCCTGTCGATTGCCATATTGATACGATCCTTTCAGTTACACGCGGCGACGCTTCTTGGGGCGGCAGCCGTTGTGCGGAATGGGGGTCTTGTCCTGGATGCTCGAGACCTCGAGGCCAGCAGCCTGGAGGGAGCGGATGGCGGTCTCACGACCGGAGCCGGGGCCCTTGACGAAGACGGAAACCTTCTTCATACCGTGCTCCATGGCCTGCTTGGCAGCAGCCTCGGCAGCCATCTGGGCAGCGAACGGCGTGGACTTACGGGAGCCCTTGAAGCCCACCTGGCCAGCCGACTTCCAGGAAATGACGTTGCCCTGGGGATCGGTGATCGAAACGATCGTGTTGTTGAACGTAGAACGAATGTGAGCCTGGCCCACGGAAATGTTCTTACGGTCCGCGCGCTTCAGACGGGCAGCGCGAACGTTCTTCTTAGCAGTAGCCATCTATCTAGCGCTCCTTATTTCTTCTTCTTAGCACCGATCTGACGCTTCGGGCCCTTGCGGGTACGAGCGTTAGTGTGGGTGCGCTGGCCGCGGACCGGGAGGCCCTTGCGGTGACGAAGGCCGCGGTTGCAGCCGATGTCCATAAGGCGCTTGACGTTCTGGTTGCGCTCACGGCGGAGGTCGCCCTCAACCATGATCTGGTTCTTATCGATATAATCGCGGATGGCGTTAACCTCATCCTCGGTGAGGTCCTTAACGCGCGTATCCACGTTAACGTTGCACTCGACGCAAATCTTCGTCGCAGTGGTGCGGCCGATGCCGTAAATGTAGGTCAGACCGATCTCAACGCGCTTCTCACGCGGGAGGTCGACACCATTAATACGGGCCAACGTAGTCTCCTCTCTTAACCCTGACGCTGCTTATGACGGGGGTTCTCGCAAATGACGAGGACCTTGCCATGGCGCCTAATGATTTTGCACTTATCGCACATCTTCTTGACCGAAGGACGTACCTTCATCGTTCTTCCTTTCGGTAGCGCTCAAACTACTTCCCTACTATCTACTCGCCCAGCCGCAGGCGTTTAAAACTATGGCTGGTCTTCACACACAATCCGACCGTAGGTTGAGCTAAGCCTGCAGTCGGAAATGGAGTGCGTGTATGCGTGCCGCTATTTGTAGCGATAGGTGATGCGGCCGCGGGTCAGGTCGTACGGGGAAAGCTCCACGACAACCCTGTCACCGGGGAGAATACGGATGTAATTCATTCGGATCTTGCCAGAAATGTTGCACAGAACCGAATGACCGTTCTCGAGCTCGACCTTAAACATGGCGTTGGGCAGCGGTTCCTTTACCGTACCCTCGAGCTCAATTGCGTCTTCCTTCTTCACAAGCAATCATCTTTCTCTAGAAAACGACAGCGATTGAGTATTCTACAACACGTATGCACGCATCGTAATAACTTCGTAATGGCTCCACAACTAAGTGGAACTTGTTACATTTCTCCGCCTTGGAGCGAACACCAAGCACCTTGGGCATCCGTGGTCAGAATCACCGGACCGTCATTGGTAATGGCGACGGTGTTCTCGTAGTGCGCGGCGGGCAGGTGATCGTTGGTCGTAACAATCCAACCGTCGGAGCCCGTGCTCACATGGTTGGAACCCATCGTAACCATCGGCTCGATGGCAATGACCATGCCGGCCTGGAGGCGAACGCCCCTCCCCTTCTTTCCATAGTTAGGAACGTTGGGGTCCTCGTGCATCACGCGGCCAATGCCATGGCCTACATAATCACGAAGCACACCGTAACCGTGAGACTCGGCGAGGGACTGAACGGCATAACCGACGTCCCCGATATGGTTACCGGGAACAGCCTGCTCGATGGCAGCCTTAAGGCAATCGCGCGTGACCTCGCACAAAGCCTTGGCTTCGGGCGTGGGGGTGCCGACGAAAAACGTCCAAGCGTTATCGCCGACCCAACCGTCGACAACGGCTCCCGTATCGATGGAGATGATATCGCCATCGCGCAGGATCATGTCGGGGTTGGGAATACCGTGGACCACGGCATCGTTGATCGATGCGCAAATGGTCCCCGGGAACCCGCCGTAACCCTTAAAGGCCGGGGTGCCGCCATGCATGCGGATAATCTGCTCCGCGAGCTGATCGAGCTCAAAGGTGGAAACGCCGGGGCGCACCATGGCTCCAACGTGGCGGAGCGC
Source organism: uncultured Collinsella sp. (assembly GCA_900548815.1). Classification (GTDB taxonomy): domain Bacteria; phylum Actinomycetota; class Coriobacteriia; order Coriobacteriales; family Coriobacteriaceae; genus Collinsella. The sequence continues at coordinate 7,388 of URLR01000046.1, read as the reverse complement.
CATCTTAGATAGCGCTCCTGCCTTCTTCATCTGCTCGATTTGCGTTGCAGACTTAATCTTGATCATAGACCGAGAGCCTCTTTGACATCCCCGTACACGGTCTCGCGAGCCTGGTCACCGTTGACCGACTTGAGCAGACCCTGGCCACGATAGTAGTCGACGAGCGGGCTCGTGGATTTCTCGTAGACGTCGAGACGGTTCTTGATGGTCTCGGGCTTGTCGTCGTCGCGCTGATACATCTCGCCGCCACACTTGGGGCAGGTAGCATCGGCAGCGGTGCCGGTGTAACCGCATGCGCGGCAGGTGCGACGCGAAGACAGACGATCGATAATGACCTCGGGGGCCACATCGACCAGAAGGGCGCAGTCGATCTCGCGACCCATGGCAGAAAGCTCGGAATCGAGCGTCACAGCCTGGGCGGTGTTGCGCGGGAAGCCGTCGAGGATGAAGCCCTGCTGGGCGTCATCGGCAGCAAGGCGCTCCTTGACAAGGTCGATCACGAGCTGGTCGGGAACGAGCTCGCCAGCGTCCATGTACTTCTTAGCCTGAATACCAAGCTCGGTGCCACCCTTGACGGCAGCACGCAGCAGGTCGCCCGTGGAAATGTGGGCGACGCCAAACTCGGCGACGAGCTCCTGTGCGACGGTGCCCTTACCGGCACCCGGAGCTCCTAGCAATACGAGGTTCATGAGCAATCCTCCTCTAGCCTATTTAAAGAATCCATCGTAATCATACATCTTGATCTGGCCTTCGAGCTTATCGACCGTGTCGAGCACGACGCCGACCATGATGAGGATGGACGTGCCGCCAAATGCCTGAATCAGATGGTTACCCGTAAAGGAGAAGATGATCGAAGGCACGATGGCGATGAGCGCCAAAAAGACAGCGCTGGGAAGCGTAATCTTGTTGAGCGCGTTCTTGATGTAGGCCGCGGTAGCCCTACCCGGACGCACGCCCGGAATAAAGCCGCCCTGCTTCTTAAGGTTGTCGGCCGTGTCATCGGGGTTGAACACCATTGAGGTGTAGAAGTACGCGAAGAACACGATGAGGACAACGTTAAGCACCCAGTTGAGCCAACCGGTCGAAAGCGCAGAGGCAACTGCCTGGATCCAGCCGATGCCGGGGAAGAACACGGCAATCTGAGCCGGGAAGTACAGCAGCGCCGAAGCGAAGATGATCGGCACAACACCCGCGGTGTTGACCTTGATGGGCAGGTAGGTGGTCTGGCCACCCATCATGCGACGGCCCACGACGCGCTTAGCGTAGGAGACCGGAATGCGGCGCTGGCCGCGCTCAAGGAAAACAATCAGCGGGATAACCAGCAGGATGATGGCACAGATGATCACCATGGTGATGATGCCACCGGCATTGCCCTCGGTGCTGGAGAAGATAGCCTGCGGCAGACCGGCCATGATATTCGCAAAGATGATCAGCGACATGCCATTGCCGATACCGCGCTGGGTGATGAGCTCACCAATCCACATGATCAGCATGGCGCCCGCAGTGAGCGTGCCGACGATCATGAGGTCGAAGATGATCTCGGGAGCGCCGGCGCCATTGAAGCTGATGCCGAAGCTCTTAAAGAGGAAGAGGTAACCCACGGAGTTGAGGATTGCCAGAGCCAGGGTGAGGTAACGCGAATACTGCGTAATCTTGGTCTGACCGACCTCGCCCTCGCGGGCAAGCTCATGCAGGGAAGGCACGACGGCCTGGAGCATCTGGAGGATGATCGAGCTGGTGATGTAAGGCATGATGCCCAGCGAAAACACCGACACATAGCTCAACGCGCCGCCAGAGAAAAGATTCAGGAGGGCCATAGCACCTGCGGCGACCGAATTGTTATCGGTCGAGAAAAGGCCCAGCATCCCCTGGAAGGGAATGCCGGGCACAGGAACGTGCGCACCAATGCGGTACACGACGAGCATAGCTATGGTAAAAAGAATCTTTTCGCGCAATTCTTTGATGCGGAAAGCATTCTTAAGACCATTTAGCACGGCAGCTCGACCTTTCCGCCGGCGGCCTCGATCTTGGCCTGCGCAGAAGCGCTGACCTTGTCGACCTTGACCGTGAACTTCTTGGTGAGCTCACCATTGCCGAGCACCTTGACGGGCTCGAACTCGCTCTTGGTGATGCGAGCGGCCTTAAGAGCGGCACCGTCGATCACAGCGCCGTCCTCGAACTTACGCTCGAGACGCTCAACGTTAACAGCGGTGTACTCGATACGACGGGGGTTGCGGAAGCCCGGAAGCTTGGGCAGGCGCATAGCCAGCGGAGTCTGGCCACCCTCGAAGCCGGCACCCTTGGTGCCACCAGAGCGGGAACCCTGGCCCTTCTGGCCGCGGCCAGAAGTGGTGCCGTGACCCGAAGAATTGCCACGGCCGACGCGCTTGCGATTCTTGGTGGAACCGGGCGCGGGAGTAAGATCGTGAAGCTGCATTTGCTACTCCTCTACAATCTCGACAAGGTGCTTGACCTTGAAGATCATGCCGCGGACGGACTCGTTGTCAGCAATCTCGCGAACCTCGCGGATCCTGTGGAGACCGAGGGCACGGACAGTACGGACCTGGTCCTGCTTGCAACCGTTGGTGCTGCGGACCTGCTTGATCTTGATGGTGTCAGCCATGCTTAGTTCTCCTTACCGACGAACATCTCGGAGACCGTCAGGCCACGGCGAGCCGCGACGTCCTCAGGGCTGGAGAGCTCCTTGAGGCCCTCGACGGCAGCCTTGATGATGTTGAGGCCGTTGTCGGTACCGAGGGACTTGGACAGGACGTTCTTGATGCCAGCAAGCTCAAAGAGGGGACGCACAGCGCCGCCGGCGATAACGCCGGTACCCTCGACAGCGGGCTTGATGATGATGCGGCCGGCACCAAAGTGGCCGAGAACCTCGTGCGGGATGGTGCCCTGCTCGGTCACCGGCACGTGGAACATGTTCTTCTTGGCATCGAGAGATGCCTTGGAGATGGCCATGGGCACCTCAGCGGACTTGCCCATGCCAACGCCGACGTTGCCCTTGCCGTCGCCAACGACGACGAGAGCGACGAGGCTCATGCGACGACCACCCTTGACGGTCTTCGACACGCGGTTGATGTAAACGACGCGCTCCTCGAACTCGGAGGCCTCGCGCTGCTGCTTCTGATTACGAGCCATGTGCTACATACCTCCTAGAACTCGAGACCGGCGGCACGAGCACCGTCGGCGAGGGCCTTGACGCGGCCATGGTAGATACGGCCACCGCGATCGAAGGCGACCTTGGTGATGCCGGCCTCGATGGCGCGCTTGCCAACGAGCTGACCGACCTTCTCCGCAGCCTCCTTGTTCGAGGTGTGGGTGCCCTTGAACTCGGCCTCGAGGGTCGAGGCGGAGACGAGCGTCAGGCTGGAGCCCTTGCTGTCGTCGATGATCTGGGCATAGATGTTGGCGTTAGTACGGGTCACGCGAAGACGCGGACGCTCGGAGGTACCCGAGACCTTGCCGCGAACACGACGCTGACGACGCTTGAGGCCTTCCAGCTTCGCCTTATGCTTGTTCATACGTAAACTCCTAAAAAGGTTGATCTTGCCAGCACCTGACGGGGTGCTGGTCTTATGCGAGTGAGTCGGTTACGACTACTTGGCGGCCTTACCCAGCTTGCGGCGGATGTGCTCGCCAACGTAGTGGATACCCTTGCCCTTGTAAGGCTCGGGAGGACGATGGCCGCGGATCTCAGCGGCGATCTGACCGACCTGCTGCTTGTTGATACCCTTGACGTTCACGTGGGTGTTGTCAGGAACCTCGAAGGTGATGCCCTCGGGAGCCTCGACGATCACGGGGTGCGAGAAGCCCAGGGAGAACTCGAGGTTCTTACCCTTCTGCTGCACGCGGTAACCGACGCCGGCGAGCTCGAGCTTCTTCTCGAAGCCCTCGGAAACGCCAACAACCATGTTGTGGATGAGGGCGCGGGTGAGGCCGTGGCGGGCACGGGTCTCACGCTCGTCGTCGGGACGGGAAACGGTGAGGACGTTGTCCTCGACGTTGATAGCGAGCTTCTCAAAGACATCGAGCTCGAGCTGGCCCTTGGGGCCCTTGACGACAACGTTGTTGCCGTTGACTGCCACTTCGACTCCGGCGGGAATCTGGACAGGCTTATTACCGATACGAGACACGGTGATCTCCTTTCCTTCTACCTACCGAGCGAATTACCAGACGTAAGCGATGATCTCGCCGCCGACGTTGTGCTTGCGAGCATCGCGGTCGGTCATGACGCCATGGCTGGTGGAAATAATGGCGGTACCAAGGCCACCGCGGACGCGGGGCATGTCGGCAACGCCGGTGTACTTACGCAGGCCCGGCTTGGAAATGCGGCGGATGCCGTTGATGACCTTAGCCTTCTTGGGACCATACTTAAGCGTGATGTGCAGAGTCTTCTGGGGAACGGTGTCCTCGACATCGTAGCCCTCGATGTAGCCCTCCTCGTGCAGAACACGAGCGATCTCGACGAGCTTCTTGCTGCTCGGCATGGAGACCGTGGCCTTGTTCACAGAGTTAGCGTTACGGATGCGCGTAAGCATATCTGCGATCGGGTCTGTAAGGTTCATACAGATTCTCCTTCGTTCTTGATGAACACGTGCTCTTGGTTCTTCACCGCCCTTAACGGCAAAGCCTTTTTAGCGCGTTTTCCCTGTTCCAAACGGATGCTTGAAACGCTGGTAGTGACTTACCAGCTGGCCTTCTTAACGCCGGGAAGCTCGCCCTTGAGTGCAAGCTCACGGAAGCAGACACGGCACAGGCCGAACTTGCGGTACACAGAGTGCGGACGGCCGCAGCGCTGGCAGCGCGTGTACTCACGAGTAGAGAACTTCTGCTTGCGATTGCACTTGACGATCATCGATGTCTTAGCCACTTATATCCTCCTCACATAGAGTATTGTTCGCCCCAAGCGCCGCCCCCTTGTGGGAACGGCGCTTATAGGGCAGGTGAACCTATTTCTTGAACGGGAAACCGAAGGCGTCCAGAAGGGCCTTGGCCTCCTCATCGGTGTTGGCGGTGGTCACGAAAGTGATGTCCATACCACGCTGGTGATCGACGGAGTCGAAGTCGATCTCGGGGAAGATGAGCTGCTCGGTGACGCCCATGGAGAAGTTACCACGGCCGTCGAAGCTCTTGGCGGAGATGCCGCGGAAGTCGCGGATACGGGGGATCGCGACGGAGGTCAGACGATCGAAGAACTCCCACATACGGTCGCCACGCAGGGTAACCTTGCAGCCAATCGGCATACCGGCGCGCAGGCGGAAGGTAGCGATGGACTTGCGGGCACGGGTGATCATCGGCTGCTGGCCGGTGATGGCGCGCAGGTCGCGCACGGCACCGTCGATGGCCTTGGAATCGGTAGCGGCCTCGCCGACACCCATGTTCACGACGATCTTCTCAAACTTGGGGATCATCATGACGTTCTCGTACTGGAACTTGTCCTGAAGCTGCTGCTTGACCTCGTTGTTGTACTTGGTCTTCAGACGCGGCACATACTTCTCTTCTGCCATTGTTCACTCCTTCTTGGGGTTTTAAGCACGGGGCGTGGCCACGATGGGTTGTCCTCGTGCCTCCTGGCTGCATCCGCGCCGCTCATGGCATTTTGCGGTTTGGACTCGACGCAGCAGGAGCCGACAAAACAATCGGTACTATACGCGCATCGGGAGCGTATTTCCAGAAAAACCTCGTCTGCCTGCACAACTCCACAACTCCCCCGCACAAATGGGTCCCAAAAAGCAGTTGCGGTGAAATAGGGACTGTTGGGCGGCCTAACAGGCTTAAACAATCCGTATTTCACCGCAACTTATTGGTGAGGATGCGATTAGCGCTTGCGGGGGATGAGTTTGGTGCGACGCAGGTGGATCATCTCGGCGGCGATGGAGATGGCGATCTCCTCGGGGTCCTCGGCCTCGATGGCAACGCCGATCGGAAGGTGCAGCTCGTCGATCTGGTCCTGCGTAAAGCCTTCCTGCTCCAAGCGAGCCCGCACAAAGGCCGTCTTGCGACGCGAGCCCAAGCAGCCCAGATAGGCGGGTTTGGCACGCATGGCCTGAATCACCACGTCGAGATCAGATTTGTGACCCGCCGTGGCGACGACCACCAAGTCGCGCGGACCGATGGGGCACTGCTCGCTCAGGTTCTTGTAATCGACCAGGCGACGATCGTAGACACCGGGCACCCATTCGGGCGTCAACGTGCCGGGGCGGTCATCGCAGGCCACGACGGCAAAGCCCGCCGCCGTGAGCACGCGCGCCGTCGCGGCGCCCACGTGTCCGCAGCCAAAGATGTAGGTCAGGCCCTCGGGGCAGAGCGTCTCGACGTGCGCCGCGGGAATCTCGGAGGCCGCGTTGGTGTAGGTGACCCTACTCCCCTCCTCCACCAGCGAAAGCCCGGGGCAGCCCGCAATGGTGCGGCGCGATTCCTCGCCATGGTACTCGGCCACATCGCCCTCGAGCGCGCTCGCGATAAACGGCTCAAAGTCGATGACGAAGTCGCCGATGCGCCGATAGACCAAGACGTCGGCAATTTCCTGGAACAACGGTGCCTGGGTCGCATCCAGATGCAGATAGCACAGGCAGATGGCTCCGCCGCAGATCATGCCGGTATCGGAGTTCTCGCCGCCCATGGTGTAGCGGACTAGACGCGATTGCCCCGCGGCCAGCAGCTCTCGCGCCTCGTCCAGCGCAAAGAGCTCGATCTTGCCGCCGCCGATGGTGCCCGCCTGGCTACCGTCGGCAAAGACGACCATCCAGGCGCCCACGCCGCGCGGCGACGACCCCGCCGTGCCGGCCACGACCACGAGCTCGCACGTCTCGCCAGCACGCAGGGCGGCAAGCGCCGCATTCACAACATCGAGCTTTTCCATTGCCGCCTTCTATCCTCTAAAGATATCGGTGAGCCTAGCGAGTGCCTCGAGCACGCCGCCGCCGACCGACGTCGCCTTGTCCGAAATGTAGTTGATATAGCTGGCATCGCCGCGCGGATCGACATCGGCGCATTTAAAGCCCTCGGTCACCTGCACGCCGTTCGCCAAAAGCCCGCGCAGGCAGCCATCGATCTGCGTGCACATGGGCGTATCGTCCGCGTAGCCAATCACGTCTCCGGCGCTCACGATGTCGCCGATTGCGCGGTCGGACCGAAACACGCCGGCGGCAGGGCTGTGGATAACGCGCTCCTTGCCATAGCCAGCGATAATGCCCGGCACGCCCGTGTTGGGCTGGGACGAACCTTGGGTAATGACACGGCCCAGGAAATGCCCGCGCATGGTCTCGACCACGGCGTCGCAGTCAACCGGCGCGGTAAAGCCCGGCCCCACGGCGATGACGGTAGGCGCCATGTCGCGCGTGGTGCCCCTGTCTCTTATACACATCTCCGAGCCC
>URLR01000045.1 GCA_900548815.1 uncultured Collinsella sp. | reverse complement strand
TACGAGATAGGAGTCCGTCTCGTGGGCTCGGAGATGTGTATAAGAGACAGGAGCTCCTCTCCGGCGGCCGTGAGCTCTGCCATGGCCTGCTCAAACTGTTCATCGTTGGGGGCCTTACCGTGCCAACCCACCTGGTTCTCCATAAAGGAGACGCCCTTGCCCTTTGTGGTCTCGGCGATAATGGCGGTAGGCTGACCCTTGGTGGCGCGGGCCTCGGCAAAGGCGGCGCGGATCTGGTCAAAGTCGTTGCCGTCGGCGAGCTCCACCACATGGAACTTGAAGGCGCGGAACTTGTCTGCCAGCGGCATGGGGTCGTTGACCTCCTCGACGGGGCCGTCGATCTGCAGGCCGTTGTGGTCGACGATCACGCAGAGGTTGTCGAGCTGCTGGTTGCCGGCAAACATGGCGGCCTCCCAGACCTGGCCCTCCTCGCTCTCGCCATCGCCCAGCAGGGCGTACGTGCGGTAAGTATCGCCCCAGTGCTTGGCGGCAACGGCCATGCCCACAGCGGTGGAGATGCCCTGGCCGAGCGAGCCGGTGGACATGTCGACGCCCGGGGTGTCGTTCATGTTGGGGTGACCCTGCAGGTGGCTGCCGATATGGCGCAGCGTCTCGAGGTCCTCCTTGGGGAAGAACCCACGCTCGGCGAGCACGGCGTACAGGCCCGGAGCGCAATGGCCCTTGGAGAGCACAAAGCGGTCGCGATCGGCCTTGCGGGGATTAGCTGGGTCGACGTTCATTTCCTCAAAGTACAGATAGGTCATGATGTCGGCGGCGCCGAGCGAACCGCCCGGATGGCCGGACTTGGCAGCGTGCACGCCGGTGACGATGCCCTTCCTTACCTCGTTGGCAACCTTTTTGAGCTCTTCGTCGCTCATTGTGCCTTCCTTTCATCCTCTTAAGACAAGATGCGCACGGCACCGAAGGTAATCCCAACACAGCCGCAATGCACGTACGTCATTCATTATGCTGGAAACTGGAAGCTTTACCAGAGTATTTATCATTATTTGAACAATTGAGCAGGCAGAACCGCTGATGAAACGGTTTATCAATGTGAACGTCTTTTGGATGGAACGCAGTCGACCCTACGCGCTAATGTCCTTGAATCCCTCGCCGAAGGCTTCCGTAACGTCAGCGACCGTCACAATGGCGTGAGGATCGCGCTCGCGCACGATCGTCTTGAGGGTATTGAGCTCTCGACGGCTCACGATGACCATAATCACCGGCTTCTCGGCACCCGAATACATGCCAGTCGCCTTAAACTTGGTACAACCACGACCCAGGCCATACATGATATCGGCAGCGATATCAGGGAACTTGTCCGAGATGATGAGTACCATACGGCGTTTGTTGCCACCATCGACCACGGCATCGATCACGTAGCCGCTAATGACCATCGAAAGGCCTGCATATAGTGCGTTTTCGATTGAAAAGACCGGAGCCGACAGCGCGCATACGGCAACATCGATCGCCATGACGGTCGAGCCCACCGGCAGCGAGGTGTTACGCGAGATGATTTGGCCAATCGTGTCCGAGCCGCCGGTGTTGGCGCCGGCGCGCAACACCATGCCGTAACCGATGCCCGTAATAATGCCGCCCCACATGGCAGGGAGCATCAGGTCCGCATCCGCCAGAGGTGCTACAAACGGGGCGAACAGATCGGTAAAGAAGCCCAGCAGCACAAAGCCCGTCGCGGTCTGCACCACGTAGAACATGCCGCCCTCGCGCATAACGACCAACAACAGCAAGGCGTTCATCACGATGGTCTGGATACCGACGGGAAGCGACACGCCTCGCGCCGCGCCGACAGCCTGGATAATAGTCGCAAGGCCCGTAACGCCACCGGCGGCAAGACCGTTGGGAATCAAAAACAAGTCGGTCGCGATGGCGGCCAAGGCACACCCCAACATGATCTGGGGCAGGTCGTGAAAGAAGTTCATCGAAAGAATGCGCTTGATGTCCAGACGATATGCCATGCTGCCTCCCTCAAAAAAGCGCACCCAAACGGATGCGCTTTGAACTTCTTGCTGTATTCGATTCTACCGATTCGCCGAACAAAAACCACCCCTGCGCAGGGTTTGTTCTGGATACAAACCCGTCCAACCGTTAGGCTTGGCATCGGCTTGAAGCCGCCCGATGTTTTAGACCTCCGAGCCTTCTGCATCGGCGTTGCCGGTCGCCCAGCGATGGTAGCCAATAACAAACGGGTCCAGGTCGCCATCGTCAAGAACTGCCTCGACATTGCTGGTCTCCACGCCCGTGCGTAGGTCCTTAACCATCTGATACGGGTAGAGCACGTAGCTGCGAATCTGGTTGCCAAAGCCGATCGTGGTCTTGGGTCCACGAATCTCATCCAGGGCCTCGGCGCGCTTCTCGAGCTCAATCTCGTACAGGCGAGCCTTGAGGATCTGCATGCACGCGGCCTTGTTCTGGATCTGGCTGCGCTCGTTTTGGCAGGTGACCACAATGCCGCTGGGGAAATGCGTCACGCGCACGGCGGAGTCGGTGGTGTTGACGCCCTGACCGCCCGGGCCGCTCGCGTGGTACACGTCCACGCGGATGTCATCAGGACTGATCTCGATGTCGATATCATCGGGTAGCACGGGGATGACCTCGACGCCGGCAAACGTGGTCTGGCGGCGCTTCTTGTCGTCGGTGGGGCTAATGCGAACCAAGCGGTGGACGCCGGCCTCGGCGCGCAGCATGCCAAATGCGTCCTTGCCCTCGACGGTAAAGGTCGCGCGGTCGATGCCGATGACCTCGGCCGCGGGACAGTCGTTGATGGTGACCTTCCAGCCGCGACGCTGGCAGTACTTCATGTACATCTTAAAGAGCATGAAGGTCCAGTCCTGGGCCTCCAGACCACCCTGTCCGGGCTTGATGGTCACGATGGCATCGCCGTGATCGAACTCACCGGTAAACCAGCTCGAAAGCTCAAGCTCATCGATGGCACGGGCCAGGCGCTCAGCCGTGGCTGCAGCCTCCTCGCGCAGCGCGGCGGCGTCGGGGTCATCCCCCATCTCCTCGGCAAGCTCCAGCGCGGCGCGGGCATCGGAAAGCTCGCCGCGCGCGGTGTCCACGGCAGCGATATCTTCCTTGGTGCGCGCGATCTCCTCCATGGTGGCACGGGCGGCGTCGGCGTCATCCCAAAAGCCAGGGGCAACACTTTTGGCCTCGAGCTCGAACACGCGGGTACGCTTCTCGTCCAGGTGGAGATACGACTCGACCTCACCGAGCCGGTCCGCGAACGCGTCCAGCTCGGCGGGCGTTACCTCTAAAGCCTCAGCCATTAACGATTCCTGCCGTGGCAGTACTTAAACTTCTTGCCGCTACCGCAGGGGCACGGGTCGTTGCGGCCCACGTTGACGTACGGATCGTCGCTCTCGGACTTGCGATAGGTGGTCACCTTGCCACCGTTGTTGACGGCAGCCGGACCACCCTGGACAGCCGTGCGGGCCTGCACCTGCGCCTGCTTGCGCAGCACCGAGTCGCCGTTGTCACCATCGACCTCGGCAGGACCGGAGAAGCGCGCACCCTCGAGCGCGGGCTCCTCCTTGTGCTCCACGGCACGCGGGGCAGCCTTGATCTCGATGCGCAGAACCGTGCGCAGGTAATCCTCATACATGGTATCGACGAGTATCTGGAACGCGCCGTAGGCCTCGGTCTTGTACTCAACCAGCGGGTCGCGCTGGCCAAAGCCGCGCAGGCCGATGCCGGTCTTGAGGTAGTCCATCTCCTGCAGGTAGTTCATCCAGCGGGTATCGATGACGCGCAGCATGACCTGGGTGTTGAGCTCGCGCATCAGGTCCTCACCCAAGCGCTCGGCCTTCATGTTGTAGCACTTCTCCACGTAAGCCAGGACATCGGCAGCCAGGGCCTCATAATCCTCGTCAGGGAACTTCGGCGTATCGATGTGGCCGGTGAGCTCCACAACCCACTTGCGCAGGCCCTCCAGGTCGCGCTCGCCATCGTGACTGTCCTTGGTGCAGAACTCCTGCACGCAGCGGTACACGGTGTCGTGCATGACCTCGGTGATGTGGTCGGTCAGGTCCTTGCCGTCCAGAATCTTATTGCGCTCGGCGTAGATGACCTGGCGCTGCTTGTTCATGACGTCGTCGTACTCAAGGACGCTCTTACGCATGGAGAAGTTGATGCTCTCGACCTTGTGCTGGGCGCTCTCGACGGCCTTGGAGATAATCTTGTGCTGGATGGGCATGTCGTCGCCCATGTCGGCCGTGACCATCATCTTGGAGACGCGGTCCATCTTGTCGCCGCCGAACAGGCGCATGAGGTCGTCCTCGAGCGACAGGTAGAACTGGGTCTCGCCCGGATCGCCCTGACGGCCGGAGCGGCCGCGCAGCTGGTTGTCGATACGACGGGACTCATGGCGCTCGGTGCCAATAACGGTCAGGCCGCCGGCGGCAAGCACGCGCTCGCGCTCGGCCTTGCAAGTCTCCTTGGCCTCGGCGTTAAACTGCTCGAGTTGCTCGGGCGTCACGTCCTCTATGGTCAGGCCCTCGTACTCAAGGCGCTCGCGCACCAGCTCGTCGGGGTTGCCGCCCAGCAGGATGTCGGTACCACGACCGGCCATGTTAGTAGCGATGGTCACGGCGCCGTAGCGTCCGGCCTGGGCAACGATATGAGCCTCGCGCTCGTGATGCTTGGCGTTGAGGACCTCGTGCGCGATGCCGCGCTTGGTAAGGGCGGCGGACAGCTTCTCGGAGCTTTCGATGGAGACGGTGCCCACCAGGACCGGCTGTCCCTTGGCGTGACGACGCTCGACGTCGTCGGCAACGGCGTTGTACTTGGCCTGAATGGTGCGGTACACCAGGTCCTCGTGGTCCACGCGCTGCACGGGCTTGTTGGAGGGGATGACCTCGACGGGCAGCTTGTAGATCTCGCGGAACTCGGCATCCTCGGTAAGTGCCGTGCCGGTCATGCCGGAGAGCTTGTCATACAGACGGAAGTAGTTCTGCAGGGTGATGGTGGCCAGGGTCTGGTTCTCCTCGCGTACGAGCACGCCCTCTTTGGCCTCGATGGCCTGGTGCAGGCCCTCGGAGTAACGGCGGCCTTCCATAATGCGGCCGGTGAACTCGTCGACGATCTTGACCTCGCCGTTGGTGACCACGTACTGCTTATCGCGGTGGAACATGTACTGGGCCTTCAGCGCCTGCTGCAGGTGGTTGACCAGCTGGCCGGAGAGATCGGCATAGATGTCATCGATACCCAGGCGGCGCTCGATCTTCTTAAGACCGCGCTCGGTGGCGGCGATGGTGTGCTTGGCCTCGTCCATGACGTAGTCGCCCGTGGGTTCAACGTCCTCGGTGGCGGTGAGCATGTCGTGCGACACGTCCTCACCGCGCTCCAGGCCGCGCACGGCGCGCGCGAAGTCCTTGTAGGTGCTGGCGGACTTAGTGCCGGCGCCCGAGATAATGAGCGGCGTCCTGGCCTCATCGATCAGGATGGAGTCGACCTCGTCGACGATGGCGTAGTTGTGACCGCGCTGCACGCGCTGCTCGGGACGGGTGACCATGTTGTCGCGCAGGTAGTCGAAACCGAACTCGGAGTTGGTGCCATAGGTGACGTCTGCCTGGTAGGCCGGACGCTTGAGCTCGAGCGGCATGTTGTTCTGGAGCAGACCGACGGTCATGCCCAGGTACTTGTAGATGCGGCCCATCCACTCGGAGTCGCGCTTTGCCAGGTAATCGTTGACGGTAACGACATGCACGCCCTTGCCGGCGATAGCGTTGAGGTAGCCGGCCAAGGTGGAGACGAGCGTCTTGCCCTCGCCGGTCTTCATCTCGGCAATATGACCCTCATGAAGCGCCATGGCGCCGATGAGCTGTACGTCAAAGTGACGCATGCCCGTGATGCGCTTGGAAGCCTCGCGCACAGTGGCAAAAGCCTCGGGAAGCATGTCGTCGAGCGACTCGCCGTTGGCGTAACGCTCGCGGAACTTATCGGTCTGGGCGCGGAGTTCCTCCTCGGTCATCTTCTCAAACTGGGGCTCAAGACCGTTGATCTGGTCAACGATCTTGTAGTAGCGCTTAAGGTCCTTATCGGATCCAAAGGACAGCAGCTTTGACATGAATCCCATGTGGTTTTCCTTTTTGGCCATCGCCCACGCCGTGCAGCTGCGGGCGAGTTAAACACAGATGATTGTACTTTAGCCAAACAAGGCGCGGCCTATACGGTCGACCTCGACCGCCACGTAATAACTACGACCAACCTGCCAAAAGGGGACTGGTTTATTTTGGCAGTTTTTATCTGGGAAAACGCTGTATCTCTGCCATTTGGTGCAAACGAACCCGTCCCCTTCGCACCAATCTGGTGCAATGGGGACGGGTTAGCTTGCACCAATAAAGGAAAAGGGCCGCGCACCCAAATGGATACGCGGCCCTTTAGCCACGAATGCGAGCGATTCCTCGGCGAGCTATTTACTCAGCAGCCTCGGTGGTCTCGGCCTCGGCAGCGGCCTCCTCGACGGGAGCCTCTGCGGGAGCCTCGGCGGCCTGCTTGGCAGCCTCCTCGGCAAACTTAGCGGCACGCTTAGCCTTCTCGGCAGCCTTAGCCTCAGCGGCGGCCTTGCGAGCAGCCTCGGCCTCAGCAGCCTTGGCGGCCTTAGCAGCCTTGGCCTCCTCGGCCTTCTTGAGCTGAGCGGCAGCGGCGCCACCGAACTTGTCGGCGAAGCGCTGGACGCGTCCACCGGTGTCGACGAACTTCTGCTGGCCGGTGTAGAACGGGTGGCACTCGTTGCAAAGCTCGACCTTCATCTCGGACACGGTAGCGTGCGTCTTGAAGGTGTTGCCGCAGGAGCACGTCACCGTGCACTCGACATACTGGGGATGGATACCCTGCTTCATGGTAGGACTCCTTATTGGTCAGGCGCTGGTTACCGATCAGCGCATAAGGCGTCTTGGTTTCCGACCAAGACAACAAACTCGGCTATGGTACCACGGCACCGCGCGTCCCACAAAAGGTTCACGGTCTTTGTGCAACGCGGCGTGGCCAACCGCAGCGGACACGCACCCTGTCGCCCCTTCGCCCATGTTGCAGACGTGTAACGCCGCAGTAAGCACACCCCTTTTGGCGCCAGACAGGTACAATGATGAACACTGTACCGTAGCGGAGCGCCCGCGCGCGCCGCAACCACGCGAAAGGGTTTCCCATGGCCGAGATCTCGTCCTCCCGTATCGTCATCACCGTCCTTGGCAAGAACCGCCCCGGCATCGTCGCCGGCGTCACCCGCGTTCTGGGCGAGGCCAACGTCGACATCCGCGACATCACGCAGTCCATTATCGAGGACATCTTCACCATGACCATGCTGGCCGACACCGCCGAGTCCAAGCTCGACTTCGCCGAGCTGCAGAAGGCCCTGGCCGAGGCCGGCGAGCTTTCGGGCGTCAACGTGTCCATCCAGCGCGAGGACGTCTTTAACTTTATGTACCGCCTGTAGCGAACAGGCCGCCGGGGATTGCCTGACACGCGCATGCCCATGCAAGCCACCCCGATGCGGCCCGGAGAGGAGCGCGCATGGCCTACGACGCCAAGAAAATCTATTACCGCTTCGATGACCACTTGAGCCGACTGGTTCTGGATTACGAAGCAAGCCGCCAGATTTCGTCTGAAAGCGAAAGCCTCTACCACGGCCTGCCGACCGCCCCGTACGACGAGGACCTGTTTGTCGAGCACAATGTCAAGCGCGGCCTGCGCAATGCCGACGGCTCGGGCGTGGTCGCGGGCCTCACTCGTATCTCGGATGTGCACGGCTACAACAAGGTCGACGGAAAGGTCGTGCCCGATCAGGGCAAGCTCACGCTTCGCGGCTACAGCATCGAGGATCTGGTCAACAATGCCCAGGCCGAGAATCGCTACGGCTACGAGGAAGTCGCCTATCTGCTTATCACGGGTTCGCTGCCCAACAAGGAAGAGCTCGACGGCTTTTGCGAGCGCCTGGGCGCCTTTAGACATCTAAGCGACGAGTACGTTAAAGAGTTCCCTATGACCACGGTGTCGTCGAGCATCATGAACGTGCTCCAGCGCGCCGTACTGCTGCTCTACGCCTTCGATGCCGAACCAGACGTGATCACGCCCGAGCACGAAATCGACGTCGCCATTTCCATGCTCGCACGTCTCCCGCGCATTGCCGCCTTCGCACACATGGCCTCGGTCGCCAAGCTTCGCGGCTCCGAGGTTCACGTGCCGCACCCCACGCCCGGTCTCTCCACCGCCGAGACCATCCTACAGGTCCTGCGCGGCGGCATGGCGTTCACCCGCGATGAGGCGATGCTGCTCGACGTTATGCTCATGCTGCATGCCGAGCACGGCGGCGGCAACAACTCCACCTTCGCTTGCCGCGTGCTGTCGTCTTCGGCCACCGACCCGTATTCCGCCTACGCCGCGGCTATCGGCTCGCTCAAGGGCCCGCGCCACGGCGGCGCCAATGCCAAGGTCGTGTCTATGCACGAGGACATCCGCGCGCATGTCTCCAACTGGGAGGACGAGGACGAGGTCGCGGCCTACCTGGGCAAGATCCTCGACAAGCAGGCCTTCGACGGCACGGGCCTCATCTACGGCATGGGCCACGCCGTCTATACGCTCAGCGACCCGCGCGCCGAGGTCTGCCGCCGTTACGCGCGCTCACTGGCAGCCAAGAAGGACTTGGGCGAAGAGTTCGCACTCATCGAGCGCATCGAGCGCCTGGCACCGCAGGTGATGCGCGACCACGGCATGACCAAGCCTATCTGCGCCAACATCGACCTGTACACAGGCTTTATCTACAAGATGCTCGGCGTACCCGAGACGCTTTTTACGCCGCTATTCGCCGTCGCCCGCATGGCCGGCTGGTCGGCACACCGCATGGAAGAGCTCTTCTGCGCGCACCGCATTATTCGCCCCGCGTATCGCCCGGTTATCGAGCCGCTGGAGTACAAGCCGCTCGCCGATCGCTAGGACGCGGACCGTTATAGAACCCGAGCGTGGCCAGGGCATCATCGCCCTCGGCCACGCTTTTTATGCCAGCAGAAAGGGCTGCATCAAATGATTGTGTTTTCCGATATGGATGGAACGCTGTTGACGAGCGATAAGCAGATGAGCGATGCCACCTGGGCGATGCTCGACGAGCTCGCTCGACGCGGGATTGAATTTGTGCCCTGCACGGGACGTCCGCTGTCGGGCATCTTTGAGCCCATCCTCGCCCATACCGCCGTGCACTATGCCGTTTGCGCCAATGGCGCCAGCGTCTGGCAGCTCGACGACGATGTGCCCACCGACGCCTCGCGCGCCACGTGCATCTTGAGCCGTCCGCTCGATTGCGGCATTGCCCATCGCATCCATCGCATCGCCGCCGGCCACGATGTGACCTTCGATATCTTCGCGGATGGGCAGTGCTTCCTCCCCCGCTCGCTCTACACGCGCCTGGACGAATTCTGCGGCGGCGACCCCCACATCGCGGCTTCGCTCAAGCGCACACGAACACCGATCGACATGGATATCGACAGCAAGATCGACGAGGTCGAGACGCTCGAGCGCATCGCCATGTACTGGCACAACCCGGCTGATCGCGACGCCATCGCGGCGGAACTCGACACGCTCGGAGGCATTGAAGTCACGCGTTCGTACGCCATGAATATCGAGGTCATGGGCGAGGGCGCCACCAAGGGAACGGCCCTCACGTGGCTCTGCGAGCACCTGGGCGAGCGTCTCGCCGACGCTTGGGCGTTCGGCGACAACATCAACGACATCCCCATGCTGCAGGCAGCGGGCCACGGCATGGCCATGATCAACGCCGAGCCCGAGGACCGCGAGGCCGCCGACGCCATCACCGAATACGACAACGACCACGACGGCGTCGCCCGCACCATCATGGCCGCTCTCGCCTAGCAGCAGCAACCCGGCAGGGTAGCTAAAACAGTCATTGGGGACGTTCTTGAATGACTAGTCGTTGGGGACAGTCTTCGCGAAAAAGCTGCAAGGACTGCCCCCCCACTGCCGGCAGAAAAGGAACGTCCCCATCTGCCGGATTAAGCGAGACTCTCCAGCACGCGACGGAGCTCCTGCTGGACGGCGTGGTCGCGATTACAACCCACCACGCGATCGGCCACTGCCTTGAGCGCGGGGCGCGCGTTTTCCATCGCGCAGCCCGTACCGACAAAGCGAATGATCTCGTAGTCGTTCATCGAGTCGCCAAACGCCATAACCTCGTCGCGTTCGACTCCATAGTGCTCCATGAGCTGTGCGATGCCCGAGGCCTTCGACACGCCGGGCTGCATGGCATCGATCCACGCGTTGCCCGAAGGCGCAAAAGTAAAGAGCTGACCGAGTTCGCGCTGTAGTACGTAAGCGCTGTCCATAACGGCACCGTCATCGCAAAAGATACTCGCCTTGATGATATTTACGCTGGGATCGGGCAGCTCCCAAATGCGCTCGGCATTGGGAAGGTCCTTATCGACCTCACGCACGAACTTGCACTCGTCATCGAGCAAGAAGGACTTGGTTCGGTCAAAAAGTGCAAGATGCAGATTGGGAAACGTCGCGACGGCCTGGGCGAGCCTTCGAATCGCCAGGTGCGAATACACCTCGCGGTCTACCATCTTACCGTCGGCGTAGACCTGGGCGCCGTTAGCGGCGACAAAGTCCATCTTGTCGCGAACAGGTGCAAAGAACTCGCACAGGCGGTCGTAACGACGGCCTGACGATGCGGCGAAATGCACGCCATGCTCGTGTAGCGCCAGAATCAGTTCGTAGGTCTCGGGAGGCACCTGGCCGTTTTCGTCAAGCAACGTGCCGTCCATATCGGATGCAATCAGTTTAAACATAGAAAAGCTCCCTTCGGGCTTGATGGAATCGGACGTATATCCAATTCCAACGTACCCAAAGGGAGCTCAAATAAGACTCTGCGGGCGTAAACGTTACAAGGACCTAGCAAATAGCTCACACATGCCAGAGGTCTCACGGTCGCGGCGTCAGGCGACACGCCACCCCGACGACTAGTCGTTTAAGAACGTCCCCGATGACTAGTCGGCGTAGGTGAAGGTCGTGACGTCGAACATGCCCTCGGGGCGGATGCGGAGCGTCGGGATCACCGGCAGGGGCAGGAAAATGATGCCCATGATGGGGTCGAGCGGCGGCTCGATGCCCATGGCACGCGCCTTGACCATAAAGTCGTCGTGCTGCGCGGCGACATCCTCGGCCGTGCCCTCGCTCATCAGGCCACCGAGCGCCAGCGGAATGCGCGCCACGACCTCGCCGTTGCGCACCAGCACGTGACCGCCCTGGCCCACGGCATCAACGGCGGCCATCATATCGGCGGCGTTGTCGCCCACGACGCACACGTTGTGCGAGTCGTGTCCGATCGTCGAGGCGATGGCACCACCCGTGATGGTAAAGCCGCGCACCCAGCCGCGGCCGATATGCTTGCCAACGAGTCCCAGGCCAGCGGGGCCGTCACCGTCGGCGCCCTCGGCCTGCAGCGACACGCCGCGGCCGTGGCGCTCGATCAGCATAATACGGCGCAGGCCCTCGGCGCTCTCGGGACGAACCATGCCCGTGATGGCCTTGCCCGGCACCACGTCAATCACGGCCTCGCCCGGCTTAAAGGCATAGTCGAATACGTCGAGCGAAAGCTTCGGCAGCTTAACGGAGGCGCGCAGCTCATCGGCAAGGGCCGCAACCTCGGCCATCTCGGGTGCGATCTCGCCCACAAAGGTGCCGTCCTGCGCCACCAGGGCACCGGCGGCATATACACGATGCGGAGCCGTGGCAAACGTCAGGTCATTGAGCACCAGCAGGTCGGCACGCTTGCCCGGGGCAATCGCACCGCGGAGCTCGTGCGGGTCGCGGCAGCCGTGATCCAGGCCAAACGCCTCGGCCGTGGAGAGGGACGCCATAGAGATAGCGACCACGGGGTCGATACCGGCCTCAATCGCCACGCGGCAGGCATTGTCGATCATGCCGGTTGCAAGCGCATCGGAAGGAGCGCGGTCGTCAGTCGCAAAGCAGCAGCGGCGGGCGCGCGCGGGATTCTCCAGCAGCATCGGCGACAGGTTGGCCAGATCATGGCCGCACGTACCCTCGCGCAGCATCACGTACATGCCGCGAGACAGCTTGTCGAGCGCCTCCTCGGGAATCGTCGACTCGTGGTCGGCAATAATACCCGCCGCGGCATAGGCATTGAGGTCCTTGCCGGCAACGAGCGGCGCATGGCCGTCGACCTGCTTGGACGGCGTCTGGTTGGCAGCATCGATGCGAGCGCAGGTCTCGGGATCGGCCATAAAGACGCCCGGCAGGTTCATCATCTCGCCCAGGCCAAAAACGTCGCCCGGATGCTCGGCAAAAAACGCCTGCATGTCAGCAGCGGTAATCACAGCGCCCGCTTGCTCATCGGGCAGCGCGGGCACGCATGAGGGCATCATGTACTTGATGGAAATGGGCGCGCGGCGACCGTCCTCGATCATAAAGCGCAGGCCGTCGAGCCCCGCCACGTTGGCGATCTCGTGGCTGTCGGCAATGGCGGTGGTGGTACCGCGCGTCGCCGCCATGCGCGCATACTCGGCGGGACGGATGTTCGAGGACTCAATGTGCAGATGTCCGTCGATAAAGCCGGGGGCGAGATAGCGGCCCTGGCAGTCAATGACCTCGGCAGCCTCGTAGGTGCCGGCGGCATCGTCGCGACCATCGTAGAGCACGCCGACGATCACACCGTCCTTGACGGCAACGCTGCCGGGCGCCACACGCTGGCCATACACGTCGACAATCTGCGTATTGATAAACAGCGTGTCGACGGGCACGCGGCCCTCGGCGGCCTCGATCACAGACCTCATGACCTCAACGGACATACATACTCCTTTAACCGTAGAAAAAAGCTGCGGAGCGGACAGACCTTCACCGCAGCAGACCAATAGCCATTGTATACCCAAAAGGAGGTCCCGCTAACACCCCATCCGCTTAACGGCACCGCCAAATGATCCCTTGGGTGCGGAAGAAAAGTTGCGGTGGAATAGTTCCTGCCTGGGCGCCGTATGGCATTTTTAGGAACTATTTCACCGCAACTCAAAAGGCCGCAGTCGGGATTCCCGGCTGCGGCCTTATTGCACTTGTGAGGTCAACTCGCTCGTTAGACCAACTTGAAGCCCTTGCGCTTGCCTACGGAGAGGGTGTCGCCCAGCTTGAGGGCACTAGGGTCGATGTTGTAGCTCTTGGGAGCCACGGCCTTGCCGTTGATCTTGACACCGCCGCCGTCGATATCGCGACGAGCCTGGCCGGCGCTCGCCGAAAGACCCAAGTCCTTGAGCAGGCCGGCGAGGTAGATCTGGCCCTCGTCGTTAACAGTCAGCTCAACGTGCTTCTCGGGGAAGTTGGCGAGCTGGCCCTCCTTGAACACGCGGTCGAACTCGGCCTGAGCCTCGTCGCCGGCACCGGCGCCGTGGTAGGTGTCGCACAGGTCGCGGCCCAG
This sequence comes from uncultured Collinsella sp., assembly GCA_900548815.1. Taxonomy (GTDB): domain Bacteria; phylum Actinomycetota; class Coriobacteriia; order Coriobacteriales; family Coriobacteriaceae; genus Collinsella. The sequence goes on along the minus strand of URLR01000045.1, from coordinate 3,115 downwards.
AGCGCGCTTGAGCTCGTAGGGGTCGGCAGAACCATCGGCCAGGGCGGCGTCGATCTTGTCGACCTCGGCCGGGGTGAGCGAGCTGGCCAGACGATAGTACTTGCCGATCATCTCGTCGGGGATGGACATGGTCTTGCCGAACATATCCTTGGGGGCGTCGGTCAGGCCGATGTAGTTGCCATAGGACTTGGACATCTTACGAACGCCATCGGTGCCCTCGAGCAGCGGCATGGTGAGCGCGATCTGGGGCTCCATACCCATCTTCTCCATGAGCTCACGGCCGGCGAGCAGGTTGAAGAGCTGATCGGTGCCGCCCATCTCCACGTCGGCCTTGATCTGCACAGAGTCGAAAGCCTGCATCACGGGATACAGGAACTCATGCAGGGCGATCGGCGTCTGAGACTGGTAGCGCTTGGTAAAGTCGTCGCGCTCAAGAATGCGGGCAACGGTGAACTTGGAGCACACCTGCAGCAGGCCGGCCAGATCCATCGAAAGGATCCAATCGCCGTTGTGCACGATGGTGGTCTTCTCGGGGTCCAGGATCTTCATGGCCTGGCTCACGTAGGTCTCGGCGTTGGCCTCGATCTGCTCCTGCGAAAGCTGCGGACGCGTGGAGTTCTTGCCCGAGGGGTCACCAATCAACGCGGTACCGTTGCCGATGATGAGGGTGACGTTGTGGCCCAGGTCCTGGAACTGGCGCATCTTGCGCAGCGGCACGGCATGGCCCAGGTGCAGGTCGGGGCTGGTGGGGTCGACGCCGAGCTTGATGTTGAGGGGCTCGCCCTTCTCAAGCTTCTTGCGAAGGTCGGCCTCGGGAACGATCTGCGCGGCGCCCGAGGTGATGATACGCATTTGCTCGTCAACAGACAGCATTGGGTATCCTCCTTTTACTATAGCACCCTCGCCGAAAACGGCGGTGCTGGAAGTCCATAAACTCTCTTATGATAACAAACTGACGCGACGCGGCACCTACGACAGGAAAATCCTCGTCCTGCCGCATGCGTCAATGGCAACTGGCAGACGTGTACCGTCACGCTCAACCAGATAGCGTACCTGCCGACGACGCAAGCAGTCGCGGCAACGGACCTGTCCCGTCGCATCGGTGGCGCAGACGCCCTCGGCGGTCAGCAGGCAGTGCTCGCACACCATAAGCTCGGGACGGTCGGCGTCGACCGGACCAAAGACGCCGGGTTCAGCAGCCAGTTCGGCAATACGCTCCGCATCATTGCCGAGCAACTCGGCCGGCAAGTACACCCGCCCCGCACCGAGTCCGCGCAGCCAGGTAAGCGTGGCCCGATTCGCGCAGAACACCGGCGCCGCCACGTCAAATGTCACGCCCAGCTCGCGAGCGATCACCACCTGTCCCAGGTTGCGGCAGACGACGCACCCGGCACGCTGCATCAGTGAGCGGGTCCGGTCAGCGTCACCCGTGCGGCACACCTCGTCAAGCACCACAACGGCGTCGGACAAATCGAGTTCTCCGCGCGGGTCGGCATCCATCAGCTGCCAAGCAAAAACCATGCGAGCGGGAACCGCGCACTCCACCAACTCCGTCGACGCACCGCCATCCACCGCAACGTCCTCAAAGGGCAGCGCCTCAACGGCACGCGCAACGGGCGCAATCGCATTCGCCTCGGCCCGCATGCGCTCCAACACCGCCGCCGTCTGATCCAACACGCCGGCGCTGCGAATCAGGTACACCTCGCAGCCCGCGTCCACCTTACGCTTGCAATGCACGACGACGCGCTTCCCCGCTGCGGCATCCACCGGGCAGGGCACCTGCGGCCAGCGCTTGGGCACATCGGGACGCGCGTCGACACCCGGATAGAACCGAATCTCGAGCGTGTCACCCGCCGCCACGGCGGCGTCGAGCTCAACGGTCACTTCCTCGTGGCCAACGGCCACCAGGCGTCCCACGCGCACACCTTGGTTGACCGCACGCTCAAAGCTCATAAGCTCGGCGCCCGAACGCCCCCGCAGATACGCGTCGGTAAACCCACGGTTGAACGACCGGCCCAGCTCGCGTTCAAGCTCTTCCACGGCACCGGGGTCCCACGCGCCGTCGCACAGCATATCGAGCGCCCGGCGCCACACCCGCACCACGTTGAATACGTAATCGGGGTTCTTCATGCGCCCCTCGATCTTGAGCGACGCCACGCCGGCATCTACAAGCTCGGGCAGATGCGCAATACCCAGATAGTCGCGCGGGCACAGCAGGCGATCTCCCTCGACGGCGACAACACTCTGTCCCGCCTCGTCCACCAGGTCGTACGCCAGACGGCACGGCTGCGTGCAGTCGCCGCGCATCGCCGAGCGCCCACGCCGCAGGGCCGAGAACTCGCACGCCCCCGAATATCCGATGCAAATCGCACCGTGGCAGAATACCTCGATGGGCACGCCCGTGGCACATAGCGCCGCAATCTCGTCGACCGTCAGCTCGCGTGCCGTCGTCACGCGCTCGACCCCAAGCTCATCGGCGGCAAGCCGCACGGCGCTCTCGCTATGAGCGCCCGCCTGCGTGGACAGGTGAATCTCGACCCCGGGAATCGCCGCGCGCAGCGCACAGGCCAGCCCGGCATCGGCGACAATCAGAGCATCGGCGCCCAGCTCCAGTGCATGAGCTCCCAACGCCACCGCGTCGGACAACTCATCGTCAAACACGAACACGTTGAGCGTTACGTACACACGCACGCCATGGACATGCGCCACGGCGCAGCCGCGCGCAAACTCGTCATCGGTAAAACCGTGCGCGCTCACGCGGGCGTTAAAGCCGCCCAACCCCGCATAGATGGCATCGGCACCCGCGGCGATGGCCGCAAGCATCTGGTCGAGCCCGCCCGCCGGCGCCAGCAGCTCGGGCAGCGCCGCACCGGCAGCATCCAATCCAGCCTTGTGTTGTTCGCTCGGCCCCATCGTCCGAATCGCCATCGACAAACTCCTTACCAAGGTATGCATTCACTCTGAAAAATGCCGTCTTCCAGCATACACGAGGCCTCGCGCGCCCCGTTTGGTTTATCGTGTAATAACTTATGTCCATCCTGCCCGACGGCACATCCACCGTCCGGCACCTGTCTCTTATACACATCTGACGCTGCCGACGATAAGGCTCGTGTAG
>URLR01000044.1 GCA_900548815.1 uncultured Collinsella sp. | reverse complement strand
CGAGATAGGAGTCCGTCTCGTGGGCTCGGAGATGTGTATAAGAGACAGGTGCCCATGCCGGGGAGGTTGAAGATAACCTCGATGACGACGGCACCGCCCATGAGGTAACCGATCTTAAGACCGAGGGTGGTGACCGGGGTGATCAGCGCATTGCGAAGAACGTTGATGCCGACGACGACCTTCTCGGGAACGCCGGCGCCACGAGCCATACGGACATAGTCCTTGTCGAGCTCCTCGACCATGGCGGTACGCACGATACGAGTCATCTGGCCCGTCAGCGGAAATGCCAAGGCGATAGCGGGCATGATCATACGTCCCAGATAGCCAACCGGATTCGTGGTGAAGTGAGGCAGAGCACCAGATGCCGGGAGCACCTTAAGGTAGGAAGAGAACAGCAGGATCAACAGAACGGCAAGCCAGAACGACGGGGTTGCCAAGCCGGCGATGGAAAAGACGCGGATCACTTGGTCCGGCCATTTGTCGCGATACAGTGCCGCGATGACGCCGAGCAAAAACGAAACGACCGCACCGATGGCAAGACCGATGAAGGTCAGCTGCATCGTGACGGGCAGGGCCGTGGAGATGCGCTTGGCAACGGAGTTGCGAGCAGCACCATAGGTGCCCATGTCGCCATGGATCAAATCGCCCATATAGCGCACGTAGCGCACGGGCCAGGGGTCGTCCAGACCATACTTCTCATGGTACTCGGCAACCGCCTCGGGCGAGGCACCGTCACCCAACGCCGTGTAGGCGGGGTCGGTCTTGGAGAACGACATAAGGAAGAACACCAGGACGGTGACGCCCAATGCCATGATCGGCAGCGCCACAAGACGCCTTCCAATCAAACGTAGCAAGTTGTTCACGTTCTCTCCCCTTTCTTTTGTCGGTAGGACCAACTGGTATATGAGTACGGATACTCATTACAAGACCCGAGCGACATCGTTGCCGCCCGGGTCTTTGTTTCAACTATGAGGATACGGTCCCAACGACCGACATCCTGCATACAGACTCAAGCGAGTCTTACGCCTTGACGGTCGCAACGCCCCTGAAGGACATGCTCGTCGTGCCGATGCCCTTGAAGCCATCAAGTGCCTCGCCGTTGGGTGCAGTGGACGGATCGTCCCAGGAAGCGGAGACGGTCTTGACGTGGACAACGGGGTACAGAACGGCGTTGTCGGCAATGATGTCGAAGCACTCGTTCCACTTCTTCTGCTGCTCGTCGCCCTCGGCGGCAAGAGCCTCGTCCATGAGACCGTGGAGCTTCTGCCACTCAGCGGACTCCTTCCACGGGCAACGGGTCTGCATCCAGACGTTGTCGCCGTACCACCAGTTGAGCAGCAGGTCGGGGTCGGCGCCGAAGCAGGAAGGATCGCCAGGGGCAAGGAGGATATCGTAGGCCTCGCCGCCGTCGATGGCAGCGTAGGTAGCCGGCGAGGTATCGGTCTGGATGGTCACATCGAAGCCGAGAGCGTCGAGGTCGTTCTTGACCTGGGCGGCCATGCCCTTAATCTGCTCGTTGTCGGTGGTGCGCAGGGTGATGGCACCTGGGGTGATGCCAGACTCCTCGATGAGCTTCTTAGCCTTCTTGGCGTCGGTCTTGTACACCGTGGAAGCCTCATGATAGTTGGTGAAGCTCTTGGGCAGGTAGCAGCTGGCAGCGGTGGCAAGGCCGGCGAAGGTGTTGCTGACCATCTTCTCGGTGTCGAGCGCATACATGACAGCCTGACGGACCTTGACGTTGTTCCAAGGCTCCTTGGCGACGTTGAACATGATGAAGCGGGTGCCGAAACCCTGAACGTTATCGATCTTGCAGCCAGCGCTCTCGAGCTGGTCGACGGCGTCAGCGGTAACGAGCTCCATAACGAGCGTAGAGCCCTCCTGCTGAGCGGTAACGCGAGCGGTGGGGTCGGTCAGGATGCTGTACTGGATCTTCTTATCCTCGGCAGCATACTCACCGTTGTACTCGGGGTTGGGAACCAGGGTGATCTCGGTATCGGAGATAGAGTCGTACATCCAGGGACCGGAGCCGATCGGCTGCTTGGCGCGATCCTCCTCGGTCTGGGTGGCCGGGGTAACGCGGACGATGGCCAGACGATCCTTGAGCAGGGAGAAGTTGGGGACCTTGGTCTTGACCGTCACGGTGCTGGCGTCCTTGGCCTCGATGGACTCGAAGGGCTGGAAGAACGGAGCATAGGTAGCGGAAGCGGCGCATGCGGTGTAGGAGGCAACGACATCGTCAGCGGTGACCTCGGTGCCATCGGAGAACTTGGCGCCCTTGCGGATGGTGACCTCGAAAGTGGTGTCGTCCACAGACTTGGGATCGTCGGTGGCGAGCTCGTTGAAGGTGCTGTAGTCGTGGTAATCGATGCCGTAGAGGCCCTCGACGACGTGCCAGTTAGCACCCAGGCCCACAGCGGAGCCGGTGCTGGCGGGATCGAAGCTGGACGGAGCGTAAGCGGAACCAGCGGTGATCACGCCGCCGCCACGGTTAGCGGAATCGGTGGAACCGGAAGCGGAACCCTCGTCGCTAGAGCTGCCGCCGCAGCCGGTGAGACCAAGCCCTGCGACAGCGGCGACGCTGCCGGTGAGGCCGAGGAACGAACGCCTGGACATACCCTTGTTGATGATGGCCATGTCTTCTCCTATCAATAGAGAATCTTACTCGGGAGCACCTAGACTTGCCCCCGCGCAACTTGCGGACGATATATACCTTACCTACCGACGTACCCAACTGAGGTGCCGCGCTCGGCGACCGATACATACATACGCTTGAACGGTATTTACTACCGTTCACCGAATTCGTTGACAAACGATTCGCCAGACAGTATGTATCGGCGAGGTGAGATATCAGTCTTCGTCAACCCGCAGGATAGCAGGGCTTTCGCTTGGGTTAGTCAAACGTTTTAGCGTTAATAAAACCCGAAACCAGCAGGCAATCATGGCGAAATAAATGGTTGAAAATCGCGCAATCATGTATATCAGTTGTTTAGGCTCGTGTTTAGCTACCGGAATGGCCAGCCGCCGCCTCGGCGCGCTCGGCATTCCATGCAACGAGCGCCTCGTGGACCGCCTTGGCAACATCGGCAGGTATGCCGCGAACTTCCGCGATCTCTTGCTCGCTCGCCGCACGCAAACGCTTCATCGAGCCAAAATGGCGCATAAGGGCACGTTTTCTGGTGGGTCCCACACCTGGAACGTCATCGAGTACCGAAACCGTCATGGCTTTATCGCGCAACTCGCGGTGGAACGTGATGGCAAATCGGTGGGACTCATCGCGTACCTGTTTAATTAGATAGAGCGAAGCAGACCCGGTCGGCAGCACGACAGGAGTCTCGTCCCAAGGCACAAAAACTTCCTCGTCGGCCTTCGCCAAGCCACAAACTGGTATATCGAGCCCAAGAGCCTCAAGTTGCTTGATCGCAGCGGTCAATTGCGGCTTACCGCCATCGACAACGAGCAAATCGGGGCGCGAGCCAAAGCGCTCGTCGGCCATGCGCTCGGGAGCATAGCGTCGTCCCAAAACCTCGGACATCGACACGAAGTCGTTTGCCTCGTCCAATTCGGCCTGAATTTTAAAACGACGGTACTGGCTCTTGTCGGCGCGCCCGTTGGTAAACACCACCATCGAGGCGACCGTAAAGGTGCCATGCAGTGTAGAGATATCGAAGCACTCGATACGCAACGGCGGCGATGGCAGCGCCAACGCACTTTCGAGCTCCAGGAGCGCTTGATTGGTGCGGTCGTCAGCGTACCCCGTTCGCATCATGTAGCGCATGAGGGCATGGCGCGCATTTTTGGATGCCATATCGAGCAGACGGTGCTTTTCGCCACGCTGCGGCCTATGGAGATGGCAGGAACGCTCACGCTTGCCCGCAAGCCACTCCCCCAGCGCCTCCGCATCCTCAAGCTCGACGGAAAGGTTGACCTCAGCTGGAATATCAGCCGTCTCGTCGTAATAGCGCTTAAGAAAGCCCGACTGGAGCTCTTCCTCGTCAACATCAAGACCCTTGTCGAGAATGAACTCGCAGGTGCGAACTGTTCGGCCCTCGCGAACGACGAAGACGCAAGCGGCGGAGATGGTCTCCTCGCGATAGAATCCGATGACATCGATATCGACACTGGAGGGAAAAACGACTTGCTGACGATCGTCCAGACCCCTGATGACCTCCAAACGACGTTTGACGCGTGCCGCGCGCTCAAAGTCGAGCGCCTCGGCGGCATCCGTCATCTCGGAGGTCAGCTCATCGACGACATCCTTGCGATGGCCCGACAAAAAGCGCTCGACACGCTTGACGTTCTTGGCATAGTCTGCCGGGGAAATCGCGCCGACACACGCACCCGGGCCGCGCCCGACATGGTAGTCAAAGCAGGGACGCCCGTTTTGTGCGCAAATCATATTGACGATGTCTTCCTCGCCCTTGTGGGACTCGATGGTACGGCGACAACGACGCCACTCCGCACAGGATGCAGAGCAGATGGGGATAACCTTGCGCAGCGTATCTATCGTCTCACGTGCCGCACGGCTATCGGTATAGGGTCCAAAATAGCGCGTTCCCGGCTTATGACGCTCACGCGTGTATTTGATCGCGGGATACAGGTCGCCCTTTGTAATGGCGATAAAGGGGTAGCTCTTGTCATCCTTGAGGTCGACGTTAAAGTACGGATGGTACTGGCCGATCAGGTTGCGCTCGAGTACAAGCGCCTCATGCTCGGTTTCGACAACGATGTAGTCAAAGCTCGCCACCAGCTGCATCATCAGCGGGATCTTTTGACGCTCATCCTGCAGTGTCACGTATTGACGCATGCGGGCGCGCAGGTTTTTCGCCTTGCCCACGTAGATGACATCGCCCTTGGCATCCTTCCAAAGGTAGCATCCGGGCTGTGTGGGAACGCGCGAAACCTGCTCGGCAAGCGTTGGTATGTTGTCGTGACCGGCCACGCGCACCTACTTGCGACGAAGCAGCGCCGAGACCTCGGGCATCTTAAGGACGACGGCAAGGCCAAAGGTAACAACAAGCGAGGCGACACCCGCAACGCAAACGTAGCCAAGAGTAATCAGAATCGAGCCGCCAAGTGCCCCGACAAAGTGTTCAAGCGCCCACATGACGCCGGCGCCTGCGGCAGCACCTAGGCCACCGAGCAAAAGGCCAAAGAAACCGCCATGTAGGATAGATTTGACCTGAAGGCCACGCAGGCGACGACGCAGCCACCACAGCGAACAGCCGACCAAGATCACGTAGTCGACGACATACGAAAGCGCGATTGCCGGCATACCGAAGCCCAGCACAACGCCAAACAGCAGAACCGAGCCGGCCTGGCCGATGGCGGAATACAGGCAATAGCGGCTATAGGGCTTCATGTCGAGCAAGGCAGAGAAGCTCTTCTGCATCAACACGACCACGCCGTAGAGCGGCAGCGAGAGCGCCAGGTAGACAAGGTACTCGGATACCAGCGCCACGCCGGATTCATCGAACTTGCCAGCACAGTAGATCATATTGAGCGGACGTGCGAAGACAATCAGGTACAGTGCGAACGGAATCAGGAAGAACAGCATCTGGGCGACGCCACGCGAAATGCCCGTGCGAACGCTGTCGTAATCCTTCTCCTGTGCGTCATGAGAGAGCTCGGTATAGAGCGCCGTCGAAAGCGAGGCGGCAATCAGCGCGTAGGGCAGCGTGTACCACAGGCGCGCATAGGCGATGACGGAAGGACCCGTCTCGGGCTGGACCACCAGCGCGGCAGCGTTGGTGATAGAAGTCGAGACAAACATGCACACCGTGGCGAGCAGCGTCGGGATACCGAGCGCAATCGTCTGGCGCAGCGCGGGGTCCTTAAAGTCGATATGGATATGGGGATGCACGCCGTGCTTGCCAAGCGCGGGAATCTGACATGCCATCTGAACAAAGACACCGAGGGTCGTACCGGCCGCAATCAAGATGATGCCGGCACGTTCGCCAAACTGTGCGGACACGGGCGCAAAACCCATAAAGCTCGCAATGACGATCACATTGTTGAGGACCGGGGCAAACGTCGACCAAAAGTAGTCGCGGTGTGCGTTGAGAACGCCCGAGAACACCGAGCCCAAACCATAAAACAGAATCTGGATGGCAAAGAAACGGAACATGAACGCAGCGGTATCCATGCTGCCACCGTCACCCGAAAGGAACGATTGCGTCCAGATAAAGCCCGGGGCGAACACGGTCCCCAGCAACGAAATGCCACCCAGCACTAAAAGCAGAATGCCGAGCAGGTTGCCCACGTACTCGTTCGAGGCCTCGCGACCCTGCTCACGCCTCACGCCCATGTACACGGGCAAAAACGCCGTCACGAGCATGCCACCCATCACGAGTTCGTAGAGCATATTGGGCAGGTTGTTGGCGACCTGATAGGAGGACGAGAGTAGCGACATGCCGATAGCGGCCGCCATTGCCCACGTGCGGATAAAACCGGTGACGCGAGACACGATAGTCAGGATGGTCATAAGCCCGGCGGAACGACCAACCGTGGAGTAGTCCGACGAGCCCATGTCGTCAGTGTCATCTCGCGACGAAGAAGCTTCGGATGAGGGCGTCTGAGGCGTAGATTCTTTTGCAAAATGAGCTCCGCGCTTCAATTCTTCCTGCGGCATCGCTCAGTCCTCTCTCGTAATCGCGGCAACCGTCGCCCCGCAAAATGCAATTAAATCATCGGGTGCAAGCTCGAGCTGATAACCACGCTTGCCTCCCGAAATAAAAATGGTATCCCAAAGGACACATGTCTCATCAATGAGCGTCCGGTAGCGTTTTTTCATACCGACCGGGCTGCAGCCGCCGCGAACGTAGCCAGTCGCCGCAAGCAAATCCTTCACATGCATCATGGCCAAGGACTTCTCCCCCGCGGCACGCGCGGCGGACTTTAGATCGAGCTCGTCGGCAACAGGGATACAGCACACGACATAGTCGTTGGACGGTGTCACGCAGACCAAAGTCTTAAATCCTTGACCGGGCTCCTCGCCAAGCTGCTCCGAAATCGCGACACCCAGGCCCACCGACTCATCGCCATCGTCTTCGTACGTATGTAGAACATAGGAAATGCCGGCGCTTTCCAGCTCGCGCATCGCATTGGTTTTTGGCGTCTTTACAGCCTTTGCCATGACATATCCTTTCCCTCGCATTCGGACGCAAGGATTAAGTATATGTCCAATTCGGCTGCACACGTCACTTCGGCACAGCAAGCGCCATCGAATCACAAGGAGTCGATGGCGCCCATAAACTGAATCGCCTATTTATTGAGCATCAAGTTGAGCCTGGCGCTCCCGGTCACGCCTGAGCAACGGCGCCAAAAACTTGCCCGTATAACTCTGCGGACAGTCCGCAACCTGCTCCGGTGTACCCGAAACCACGACGGTTCCGCCGCCGTTACCGCCCTCGGGACCCATATCGATCAGGCGGTCGGCAACCTTGATGACATCAAGGTTGTGTTCAATCACCAGCACCGTGTTGCCCGCATCGACCAAGCGCTGCAGTACATCGAGCAGCTGGCGGACGTCCTCAAAATGAAGGCCGGTCGTCGGCTCGTCCAAAATATAGAACGTCTTGCCCGTCTGGCGTCGATGAAGCTCCTTGGCGAGCTTTACACGCTGCGCCTCGCCGCCCGAAAGCGTCGTGGCGGGCTGGCCCAGGCTCACGTAGCCCAAGCCTACATCGTACAGCGTCTGGAGCTTGCGCTTAATCTGCGGGATATTCCCAAAGAAGGCCAGCGCCTCGGTAACGCTCATGTCGAGCACGTCCGAGATGGTCTTGCCACGATAGGTGACCTCGAGTGTCTCGCGGTTGTAGCGTTTACCGCCGCAAACTTCGCAGGGAACGTAGATATCGGGAAGGAAGTGCATCTCGATCTTGATCTGTCCGTCGCCCTTGCACGCCTCACAGCGCCCGCCACTCACATTAAAGGAGAAACGACCTGGCGAGTAGCCGCGCGCCTTCGACTCCGGCGTACTCGCAAACAGTGCGCGAAGATCATCCCACAGGCCGATATAGGTAGCAGGGTTGGAACGCGGCGTGCGGCCAATCGGCGACTGGTCGATATCGATAACCTTATCGATACACTCGATGCCCTCGATTTTCTTATACGGACCCACGGGGCGCGTCGAGCGGTGAATGGCATTCGTAAGGGCAGGCGCAATGGTGTCGGTAACCAGGGAGCTCTTGCCCGATCCCGACACGCCGGTAACAACCGTAAGCGTACCAAACTCGATCTTGGCAGTAACGTTTTTGAGGTTGTTGGCTCGAGCGCCCGTAATTTTAAGGCAGCCGCGACCGGGCTTGCGCCGTTCATCAGGCACCCGGATCATTCGTTTGCCGGTCAGATAAGCGCCCGTCATCGACTCAGGACACGCCATGATATCAGCAGGCGTTCCCGCCGCGACTACGTGCCCGCCGTTGACACCGGCGCCGGGCCCCATGTCGATCACGTAGTCGGCGGCACGGATTGTATCCTCGTCGTGTTCGACAACGATAACGGTATTGCCGATATCGCGCAGGCGCTCGAGCGTCTTGATCAGGCGCTCGTTGTCACGCTGATGAAGACCGATCGAGGGCTCATCCAGAATATAGAGCACGCCCATGAGACCCGCGCCGATCTGCGTTGCCAGTCGAATACGCTGTGCCTCGCCACCGGAAAGCGTCGCCGAGGCACGATCGAGCGTCAGATAGTCGAGTCCAACATCGACCAGAAAACGCAAGCGCTCCAGGATTTCCTTGACGATACGGCCGCCGATAAACCGTTGACGCTCGGTAAGTTCCAAGCCCTCAAAAAACTCGAGCGACTCACGGCACGACAGGCAACAAACCTCGTAAATGGACTTGCCGCCCACGGTGACGGCGAGCATCTCAGGGCGCAAACGAGCGCCGTGGCAGCTCGAGCACGGTTCCTCGCGAATGTACTTCTCCAGGCGCGCCTTGGTGTTCTCGTTCGTCGTCTCGGCATAGCGTTCGTACAGGATGTTGCGAACGCCCGAAAACTTTGTATCCCACTGGCTACGACGTCCGTCGAGCTTTTGGTAGTCGACCGAGATCTTCGTATCGCCCAGGCCATCCAAGAATGCACGACGCACGCGAGGGGGCAAGTCCTCCCACGGCGTATCGGCGCTCACCTTAAAGTGTTTGCAGACCGCAGCAAAAATCTGCGGATAGTAGTTCGAATTGCCAAACAGGCTACCAAAGACTCCGTCGGCAATGGACTTCGAGGGGTCCTCAATCAGCGCCTCGGCATCAACGGTTTTCTTAAAGCCCAGGCCGTCGCACTCAGGACATGCGCCATAGGGAGCGTTGAACGAAAAATCACGCGGCTGAAGATCGTCAATGGAGTGTCCATGCTCCGGGCACGCCAAGGCCAACGAATACTCCAGCAGTTCGCCCTCGGTCCCCTCGGGAGCATCGCGATCGGGCAGCATGTACACGTTTACATTGCCGTGCGCCAAGGCAGTCGCCTGTTCAACAGACTCGGCGATGCGGCCCAGAGAGTTTTCCCGAATCACGATGCGGTCGACTACGACCTCGATATCGTGCTTGAACTTTTTGTCCAGATCGATCGGGTCGTCGAGCGAGCGCACTTCGCCGTCAACGCGCACGCGGCTAAAGCCCTCGGCGCGAAGGTCCTCAAACAGTTTGGTGTACTCGCCTTTTCGCCCGCGCACCACCGGTGCCAGCACAAACGCGCGGCGGCCCTCCCCCGCCGCCAAGACTTTGTCGGCAACCTGGTCGGTCGTCTGACGCTCAATGACGCGGCCGCATTCGGGACAGTGCGGGGTGCCCACACGGGCGAACAGCAGGCGCAGATAGTCATAAATCTCGGTTACGGTGCCAACCGTCGAGCGAGGGTTTTTAGACGTCGTCTTTTGGTCGATCGACACCGCCGGCGAAAGGCCGTCGATTGAATCCAAGTCGGGTTTGTCCATCTGGCCCAAGAACTGGCGCGCATAGCTCGAAAGGCTCTCGACGTATCGACGCTGGCCCTCGGCATAGATAGTGTCAAATGCCAGCGAACTCTTGCCCGAGCCAGAAAGACCGGTAATGACCACGAGTTGGTCACGCGGAATGGAAACATCGATATCACGGAGGTTGTGCTCACGAGCGCCGCGAATAACGATAGAAGAATCAGACATGGAAGCTCCTTGCCTCCTATTGCATCGAATCATACTGTCGATGAGTTTAGCGCACTCGACGCGCACAGATGTTCGTAATACAAGATTCGCAGACCTTTAGCTTTGCGTATCGGGCGCTTTGTTTCTCGAAATGCCGTGGAAAGGTTACAGTAATCTAATACTGAACTTAATTTGCCGTAACAGAGGAACGTCCATGACCGAAGATATCCCCCTTGAAATCACTTCGAGTGACATGGCCAATCTGCCCATATTCATCGCCGTCCTTATCGTGGCCATCGTCGTCGTGCGCGTGTATTTTTCAATCAAACACAATGAAAAGCCGCCCATTGCCCGCGTCTTTTGGTGCGCGACGCTCCTCATCCCGCTCGGCATGGTAGCTGCATGGATTACGAATCAATTGCTCGTAAATGAGGACAGTTCCCTATGGGTCCTTTCTTATTCGGCGCTCGGTGCTGCCGCCGTCGTACTGCTTGTCGAGCCCTTGGTTTCGGGACTTATCGACCAAACCGATCTTGAGACGGGAACGGTTGCCTGTATTTGCCGTGACATCCTTGTCATCGCCGCTGTTTCCGCGCTCTCGTTCGTTTCACTCGAAATTGCCTGCAACGAAACGTTCTATCACATTCCCGCCAACTCATTCGGGTTTTCCGTCGGGCTGCTCGCGACGGTTCTGCTCTCCCTTTATCTGCTGGGACAGCGTCATGGAGGCGTCATGGCCCTCGTGCCCGTCGTCTGTTGCATCCTTGGCATTGCCGAGCACTTCGTCATAACGTTTAAAGGCGAAGCCATCCTGCCAAGCAATATCTTGGCCCTTGGCACTGCAATGGAAGTGAGCGAGGGATACGAGTTTACCTTTACCGCCGGAATCGTAACCTCTCTCGCCCTGCTGGAGATTTCCCTGGGGCTTCTTTCGCTTATCCGACCGCGAAAGCTCCGTACGCCCACCCATGTCTTCCCCGCAATCGCCGCTAACCTCTGCGCTTTTCTGCTAGTGACCGTTGTGGGGCTCTCGGGCTTTTCCAGCATCGACTTGGAGCAGGCGCTGGATTTTGGATTTGACCGTTGGCAGCCCATTACCACGTATGCGTCTCAGGGTTTTATCACTTCGTTCACCGAAATGGTCAACGAGTTGCCTATTGAGAGGCCCGAAGACTATACGCCCGATGAGGCGCAGAGCATCGAGCAGGAGCTCGCCGCCGCCTACGACAGCACGTATGGCTCAAGCGAGCAGCGCGCGGCGGCCGTTGCCCAGTTCAATGAAATCAAGCCGACGATTGTTGCCGTCATGAACGAGAGTTTTAGCGACCTTTCGTGCTTTGAGCAGCTCCAGGCGGCCGGGTACACCGGCCCCGCATTCTACAACTCGCTTCCCGACACACTTGTTCGCGGCACCATGCTCGCTTCGGTCGCCGGTGGCGGAACGGCGAACTCCGAATTCGAATTTTTGACCGGAGCGACAACGGCCTTTGTCGGATTAGGCAAAATCCCCTATCAGCTATATCAGATGAACGGTGTCAACAGCCTGGCAAAGGACCTTAAGGAGCTTGGGTATACCGCTACCGCTATGCACCCGCAAAACCCCGTCAACTACCATCGAGATAAAATCTATCAGCAGCTGGGCTTTGGAGACTTTCTTTCAATCGGCGATTTCGAAGGTGCGCCCTGTTACCATGCCGGCGTATGCGACTACGCCACCTACGACAAGATACTCGACCTGCTTAGAACCGACGAAGCGCCGCAGTTCATCTTTGACGTCACGATGCAAAATCACGGCGGCTACGACTATGGCACCGTTCCCGCCGAGGAGCTGACAAACTATTGGGTCGAGGGAGCCAGCGAGGGTGCCAATAGCGCGCTCAACACCTATCTTACCTGCATCAACGCATCCGACCGGGACCTCGAGTACTTTATCAACGAGCTCCGCAATATCGGCAGACCGGTTGTCCTTGTCTTTTTTGGCGACCATCAGCCGAGCGCCGCAACGACTCTCAACGACGAGCTGTACCCTCAGGAAGATACGGCAAGCCACGCTTTCCGTATCTATCAGTCGACATATTTCGTCTGGGCTAACTATGAAATCGCCGGCAATACCGAGCTCAACGTCTACGACACCGTCGGGGCAAACGAGATTGCAGCCATTACCCTTAATAAGATCGGCGCCCCGCTCACCGACTATCAAAAGGCTCTGCTTGCAACAAGGTCAGATGTGCCCACCATCAATGTCGCCGGCTACCTTGGTGCCGACGGGCTGCGCTACGACTTGGAATCTGAAGACAGCCCATACGCCTCGACGATCGACAAGCTGCAGCGCATGCAATACCTCGAGTTCGCTAGCAAAGTTCAGTAAGCCCGCCCATTCGCTTGGACCCATCGTATTGCAAGCACGCTCGGCCCAAATGCATCGTAAATGACTCCCGCTCGCAAACGAGGGTACAATGACGCTCGTGTCACACCGCGGGGCTCCGGCCCCAACATATACAAAGGAGTCAAACATGGGTTGCGAGCACGCACAGGCAGCCGGCGGGCAAACGTCGCCGTCGCAATTTGAGGAAAATACGCTGTCCGAGGTCAAGCGCGTTATCGCCGTGCTTTCCGGCAAGGGCGGCGTCGGCAAGTCATTCGTCACCGGCGCCATCGCCACGGAGCTTTCCCGCCACGGTCACAAGGTCGGCGTCCTCGATGCCGATATTACCGGCCCCTCTATCCCTAAGATGTTCGGTATGAGCGGACGTCACGTCCATGCCCTCGGCAACCTTATGCTGCCCGAAATCTCCGAGCACGGCGTCAAGGTCATGAGCTCCAACCTTCTGCTCCAAAACGAGACCGACCCCGTCCTTTGGCGCGGTCCGGTCATCGCAGGCGCCATTAGGCAGTTCTGGAGCGAGACCTCATGGGGCCCCATCGACTACCTGATGGTCGACATGCCTCCGGGAACGGGCGACGTCGCCCTCACCGTCTTCCAGTCGCTGCCCGTCGATGGCATCGTCATCGTCACGAGCCCGCAGGATCTGGTCTCGATGATCGTCGCCAAGGCGGTCAACATGGCCGAAAAGATGAACGTCCCCATTCTGGGCATCGTCGAGAACATGAGCTATATCGAGTGCCCCGATTGCGGCAAGAAGATAGAGGTCTTTGGCAAGAGCAAGCTCCCCGAGGTCGCCGAGCGTTACAACCTCGAGATCCTAGGGCAGCTTCCCATCAATCCGGCACTCGCCGAGGCTTGCGATAAGGGCGAGGTTGAGACCGCATTGCCCGACGGTATGCTGCCCCAGGCCGTCTCTGCCGTCGAGGCCATTGCCCCGCACGAGACCGCCGAGGCCTAAGTGAACACAAACGCCTCCTATGACGTCTTGGTAATCGGCGGCGGGGCCTCGGGTCTCGCCGCCGCCATTACGGCCGCACGCGCAGGCAAAAGCGTCTGCATCGTTGAGCGCGATGTTGCCTCCGGCCTTAAACTCCTTGCGACCGGCAACGGCCGCTGCAACCTTTCCAACGAATCAATTGATTTCCAGCGGTACAACCACCCCGCATTCGTCGAATCCGTCATGGGTCCCCAGCCCGAGCAAGAGCTCGACAGTTTCTTCTCCTCGCTGGGCATCATGACGACCTCCGAGGAGGGCCGGCTGTATCCGCGCTCCCTTCGTGCCGAATCGGTGCGCGATGCGCTTCTCAACGCTTGCAATCACCTGGGTATCACCTTGATCTGTGGAGCAAACGTCGCCTCGGCATTCAAAGCCCCCGAGGGCTGGGCACTCAAAATTGACCGTCCCGCGCGAGCACTCAAGGCAAAAAAGCACGACGACCGAAAATCGGAACTCCGCTCGCTTCGGAAGGCGCTCACCGACACCCCTCGCACGAACGAGACGCTGCAGGCAAAGGCCGTAATTATCGCTACGGGCGGCAGCCCTGCCGACATCGCGAAGACGTTCAATCTTCCCCTCACCCCGCAGCACCCCGTCCTCTGCCCTGTGTCGGCATCGGTCTTCGGCGACCAGACTGCGCTCAAGACGCTGGATGGCCTGCGCATCCGCGCCCGTTTGACGCTCACCCGCAATCACGAGGAGCTCTGGAGCGAAGACGGCGAAGTGCTCTTCCGAACCTTTGGCATCTCGGGCGTTGCCGCCTTTAACCTCTCCCGTCGCGTCCAGCGCGGCGACACGATTCTGCTCGACGTTTTCCCCGACCTCTCCAAAGACGAGTTGCTCGATATGCTCAACCGGCGAGTTGCGTTGCTCGGCGGCTTTTCGCCCTGCGACCCCCGTTGGCTCGACGGCATGCTCGCCCCGCAGTTCTCACACGTTGTCTGCACCGCATTCGAACAGTGCCACCCCGGGTCGTACGACGTCGTCCATCTGGTCTCAATCCTCAAGCACTTTAAGCTGCTCGTCGAGGGAACGACGGAGGAGCGTTCGGCCCAGGTCACGCGCGGCGGCGTGCCCATCGAGAGCGTCTCAGCTCCCGACCTCTGCGTGAGCAACGCGGCAGGCGTCCCACTTTACATCTGTGGCGAGGCGCTCGACATCGATGCCGATTGCGGTGGTTTCAACCTTGCGTGGGCTTGGATCTCGGGTATTCGCGCTGCAAGCAGCCTATAGCCGCGCAGTCTATAATCAAAACGCATTCGGGCCGTCTGGGACACCGGGCGGCCTCTTTCTTGCATCTAAGGAGACCTCGATGATCGAAATCACCCAAGTCCACGCGTCACTCGATGAGGCCGGCGACGAAGCCGCCTGCCTTGCTATTGGCAGACGCGCCGTCAAACGAGCCCTGCGATGCGAGGATTCCCAGATTAAAGCCATTGAGCTCCATCGCAAGTCAATCGACGCCCGTAAAAAGCGAGATGTCCATTTTATTTTGAGCTTTCGAGTTGAACTGACAAGCTCCCGACTCGAGCAGGAGGTGGTCGACCGCGTCGCCGAGCGCGACCGCTCGCGCATCCGCATGGTAGACGGCGAGACTCCATCATTCTCCAACCCTGTCCCGAATGCACCCAAGGAGCGTCCCGTCGTTGTCGGCGCCGGTTGCGCCGGTCTCTTCGCCGCCCTGACCCTTGCCGAAGCGGGCCTTAAACCCCTGCTCATCGAGCGCGGCGACCCCGCACTTCGCCGCTCGGAAGCGATTGATCTCTTTCTTAAGGAGCGTATCCTCGACCCCGAAAGCAATATCCAATTTGGCCTGGGCGGCGCAGGGACCTTCTCGGACGGCAAGCTCAACACGGGAACCAAGAATCCTGCCCATCGACTGATTCTTGAGACCTTCGTCGAAGCTGGCTCACCTCGCGACATCCTGTGGGACGCCAAGCCGCACATTGGCTCCGACATCCTCCCCATCGTCGTCACCAACATTTCTCAGCGCATCGAGCAGCTCGGTGGAACCGTCCGTTATCGAACAAAGCTCGTCAATATTCGAACCGATGGATCTGGCGCCATCACCGGCGTCGATGTCCAACCGCCCCAAGAGACCACAAGCGAGACAATCGCCACAAAGCACCTCATTCTCGCCTGCGGCCATTCCGCCCGCGACGTATTCGAGCTTCTCAAAGAACATAACGTTACCCTCGCGCAAAAGATCTTTGCCATGGGTGTGCGCATCGAGCATCCACAGCGCGACATCGACCGTGCCCAATATGGCCCTTCGGCGGGGCACCCGGCACTCGGAGCAGCCCCCTACAAGCTTGTCGCCCATCTCCCCAACGGCCGCAGTGTGTTCTCGTTTTGCATGTGCCCCGGCGGACAGGTTGTCGCGGCCTCTTCCGAGCAGGGTCATCTGTGCGTCAACGGCGCCAGCCTCAATGCCCGCAACGGGCGCAACGCGAATGCCGCCCTACTCGTCAACGTCACACCTGATGACCTTCCCGGCGATGATCCGCTTGCAGGCATTGAGCTCCAGCGCGCCTGCGAGCGAGCCGCCTATCGCCTGGGTGGCTCCAACTGGAACGCGCCGGCACAGCTCGTCGGGGATTTCCTTGCGGGGCGCGCCAGCACGGCACCCGGAAAGGTAAAACCGACCTATCCACTTGGCGTAACCTGGACGGCGATCGACGATGCCCTCCCGCAGCATATCGTCGAATCGCTTCGTTTGGGAATCCCCCTGCTCGGTAAGAAACTGCGTGGCTATGACCGCCCCGATGCGGTCCTCACTGGCGTGGAGACGCGTTCGAGCTCCCCGGTCACCGTCACCCGCGATCGAACATGCCACGCCGTGTCGACTCCGGGCCTTTACCCTTGCGGCGAGGGTGCCGGATATGCCGGCGGCATCATGAGTGCCGCCACCGACGGCATCCGTTGCGCTGAGGCGCTGATAGCAGACCTCTAGTGCACGAACTCCCGCGTCCGAACGACACAGGCCCCGAGCTCCACAGGGAACTCGGGGCCTGTTCGCTACTTCCTGAATCGTGTACCTTGGCGTTTTCTACCCGAAGCAAAGGTAGAACCCTTGCGAGCCTGCGAACGCAAACGCTCGATCGTTTCGTCCTCAGATGCGCCCTCAAGCATCGCCCGGATCTGAACGACGGCATCGCGCAGACGTGCCGCCTCCTCAAAGTCCATGGCGGCGGAAGCGTTACGCATGTCTTCCTCCATGGTCTCGACGATCCGTACGAGCTCGTCATGCGGCAGCCCTTCCAGCTGCTCGGCAAGCGTCTGCTCGGGTGCCACCGTCTCCGGCGCAGCACCCTCGCCGTTTTCATCAGGCGTATAGCTGTCTCTTATACACATCTCCGAGCCCACGAGACGGACTCCTATCTC
>URLR01000043.1 GCA_900548815.1 uncultured Collinsella sp. | reverse complement strand
TCGCACGGAGAGCACATTAAGTGCTCTCCGGCTCGTGCGGAACTCGCGATCGACCAAAGCCCCCGGCGCGCCCTCTTCCTTGCGGCGTTTTGGCCTGCAGCTTGCGAACGTCGCTCTGCTCGTTCGCTTTTTGATCTGGAGAGCCGGGTGGGCTGATATATATGGACAAGGGGCTCCCCCGTTGGTGGACGGGGGAGCCCCTTGTTGCGTTTGGGTTGTTGGTGCGATCTACAGATGCGAGACGATCAGTTCCATCTTGCCTTCGAGGTCGATGGAGCTGACGGTGTTCGGGGCCAGCAGGTGGCTTCCCTTGTGGACGGGGTCGCCGCAGACGGTGCCTTCGCCGTCGATGACCGACAGGCACATGAAGGGCCAGCGCTGGTCGAGAGTCTTGCTGCCGTCGACACGCACGCGATCGACGGTGTAGCAGGGGTTGGACTCGAGCTCGGTCACGCCGTCGACCTCGGGCGCGTTCACCGTGCCGTCGGTCGGAGCCTGAACGTCAAAATCGATGCAATCAAGGCTCTGCTCAATGTGCAGTGGACGCAGTTTGCCGTCGGTGCCGGGGCGGTCGTAGTCGTACAGGCGATATGTCACGTCGCTCGACTGCTGCGTCTCCAAAATGAGCGTGCCGGTCTTGATGGCGTGAACGGTGCCGGAGTCGATCTGGAAAAAGTCTCCCTTGTGAATCGGCAGCACGTTGAGCATCTCGTCCCAACGGCCCTCCTCGATCATCTGTGCAGCCTCGGCGCGGTCGTGCGCGCGCTGGCCGATAATGATCGTGGCACCGGGTTCGCAGTCCAGCACATACCAGCACTCGGTTTTGCCCAGGCTGCCGTTCTCGTGCTTGGCGGCGTACTCGTCATTGGGATGAATCTGGATTGAAAGGTCGTCCTTGGCATCCAGAATCTTAATGAGCAGCGGGAACTCCTTGCTCTCGCAATTGCCAAAGAGCTCGCGGTGCTCGGCCCACAGCCATGAAAGCGTGTGGCCTGCATACGGGCCCTCCGCAATCTGGCAGTCGCCGTTGGGATGGGCCGAGATGGCCCAGCACTCACCGATGGGACCTTCGGGAATGTCGTAACCAAATACGGTTTCGAGGTGGCGGCCACCCCAGATCTTCTCGTGGAAGATCGGCGTCAGTTTAATCAAATCGGACATATTCATACCCCCATTATGTTGCGCGGGCGTTGCACAAAACAGCTCAAAACGAGCGCCCGCGTGACTATAAAAACCTATGCCAACGTTACGTTGTGCAGTTCAAAGCGGTCGCCAACGTTGCGCGAGATCGAATACTCAAAGGCGGCGCCGCTGTCCAAAAAGCCAATCTGGGTGAGCTCGAGCAGGGGAGAGCCAAGTTTGGTGTCCAGACGCTCGGCTTCTTCCTCGGTTGCTGCCACGGCGCGAATGGTACGGTGGAAGCTCGAAATCTTCAGCCCACATTGCTCGCGGATGAAGCCGTAGACCGATCCGTACAGGTCCTTCTTTTTAAGGCCCGGGATCAGTTCGAGCGGCATATAGGTGTACTCGATGACGATGGGCTTCTCGTCGACCTGGCGCACGCGCACGATGTGATAGGCGAAGTCATCCTCGGCCATTCCCAGCTGGGTCGCAACCTCTGCCGGTGGATTGACGATCGAGAAATCGTAGACCATCGAGGTCACTTTCTCCCCGCGATGCTCGTACGAAAAGCCTTGGGCACGGTCGTTTTTGCCTTGAAAAAACACCTGGCCGGGAAGCCCCGCCGTGTCCTTGACGTAGGTGCCCGATCCGCGCCGGCTGGTAATAAGGCCTTCCTCGGTGATCTGCTCAATCGCTCGTTTGACGGTGATTTTGGAAACGCTATAGAGCTCGCAGAACTCAACGACGGTGGGAAGCTTGTCGCCCGGTTTAAGAGCGCCATCCTCGATACTTCGACGAATATCTGCAGCTATCGCCTCGTATTTGGGAATCATGGAACCTCCTTTCCGACATATATGAAAACAAAAGTAAGTATAACCCTCAACAGGGTACCCATATTACTTTTATCTAAGAAGTTCGAGAAAGAAAAAAGAAAAAGACGCTTTACTTTTAGAATTAGAGCGCTATAGTTTAAGCAACGAACGGAATCCTGCAGCAGACCAGGATTGACCGTTTGGGGACGGTTTTGTTTTGGCAGGTTGGATATCGGTAAGACCGGTGCGCGCCCGCGCCGGATAACCTGCCAAAGCAAACCCGTCTCCAACCGGAAGCTCTAGAACACGAAAGCGAGGACTTTGATGGCACAGTATCAGCTGCCCAACGACTTCTTCTTTGGCGCTGCTATGTCCGGCCCGCAGACTGAGGGTCAGTGGAACCAAGGCGGCAAGCTCGAGAACCTGTGGGACACCTGGTCCATCCAGGATCTGGGTTCGTTCTACAACTGCGTTGGCTCTTATGCCGGCAATGACTTTATGGCCAAGTACCAGGAAGACTTTCGCATTTTGAAGGACTTGGGCCTGGATACCTATCGCACTTCCATTCAGTGGAGCCGTCTGCTCGATGCCGACGGCAACCTTAATGAGGAGGGCGCTGCGTGGTATCACGAGCTGTTCCGCGCCTCTCGCGAGGCTGGTCTGGAGCCGTTCGTCAACCTGTACCACTTTGACATGCCCACCTACCTCTTTAACCGTGGCGGCTGGGAGAGCCGTGAGGTCGTCGAGGCTTACGCGCATTACGCCGACGTCGCCTTCCACGAGTTTGGCCAGGAGATTAAGTACTGGTTCACCTTTAACGAGCCCATCGTCGAGCCCGAGCAGCGCTATCAGGAGGGCGTGTGGTTCCCGCAACTCCACGACTTTAGCCGCGCTCGCACCGTGCAGTATCACATCTCGCTGGCGCACGCGCTGGCCGTAGCCAACTACCGCCGCGCCTATGACGAGGGCGCCGTTCGCAGCGATGCCAAGATCGGCATGATCAACTGCTTTACCCCGGTATACACCAAGGAGAACCCCAACGAGGCAGACCTCGAGGCCGTGCGTATGACCAGCGGCATCAACAATCGCTGGTGGCTCGACCTTATTACCAAGGGCGAGCTTCCTGCCGACGTGCTCGACAGCCTGGCCGAGGGCGGCGTTAAGCTCCCGTTCCGTGCCGGCGACCAAGAGATTCTCAAGCAGGGTGTTGTCGACTGGCTCGGCTGCAACTACTACCACCCCACGCGTGTTCAGGCGCCGGCGAGCAAGGTCGACCAGTACGGTCTGCCGCACTTTGCCGACGAGTACGTGTGGCCCGACGCCGTTATGAACGAGAGCCGCGGCTGGGAGATCTACCCGCAGGGCCTCTACGACTTTGGCATGGACTGCGCCAAGAACTATCCCGATCTTGAGTGGTTCGTTTCCGAGAACGGCATCGGCATCATGGACGAATACAAGAACCGTGACGCCGAAGGAACCATCCAGGATGACTACCGAGTCGACTTTGTGCGCCAACACCTGGAGTGGGTTGCCAAGGCAATCTCCGAGGGCGCCAAATGCCGGGGCTATCACTACTGGGCCGTCATCGATAACTGGTCTTGGGCCAATGCCTTTAAGAATCGCTATGGCTTTGTCGAGGTCGATCTCATGGACGGCTACAAGCGCCGCCTTAAGAAGTCGGCAGCCTGGCTCAAACAGGTCGCCACGACCCACGTGGTTGATTAGCGACCGGGCGAACGCCCAGACCGCGCGCCGCCGCGCGCAACACATGGCACATCTGGTGGCAGAGGGCGACAGACCACCGTGCGCATAGGAAAAGGCCGGATTTGAAAGTTAGGAGCAATCATGGCCAGTGACAACGGAAAGAGCTTCCTTGACAAGTTTGCCGAGGTCTCTGCGAAGGTGGGAAACCAGGTTCACCTGCGTTCCCTGCGTGACGCCTTCGCGACCATCACGCCGCTCTATATCCTTGCGGGTATCGCGGTTCTTATTAACAACGTCGTGTTCCCTCTGTTCCCGCTCGATGCGGCGGGCCTTGCCAACCTTCAGACGTGGGGCTCGGCAATTACGCTGGGCACCCTCAATGTCTCTGCCATTATCTTGGCCGGATTGATTGGCTACAGTCTCGCCAAGAACAAGCGTTTCGATAACCCGCTCGCTTGCGTGGTCGTCGCCATCTCTGCCTTCGTCATCATGATGCCGCAGCAGATCACCGCCTCGCTTGCCGCCACGAGCCCGCTGCTCACCGACAAGATCACCTCCGCCGAGGTCACGGGCGCCCTTTCGACTGCCAACACCGGCACCAACGGTCTGTTCTCGGCCATTATCATCGCTCTGCTCTCCGTCTCGCTCTTCATCAAGATTTCTGGCGTCGAGAAGCTCAAGGTTAAGCTGGGCGAGGGCGTGCCTCCCGCGGTCTCCAACTCCTTCAACGTCATGATCCCGATGCTGCTCAACCTCGCAATCTTCGCTCTTGCCGCAGCCCTGCTCGCCGTGTGCGCCGGCACCGATCTGTGCGCCATCATCTCCACGTGCATCTCCAACCCGCTCAAGAACATCATGAACGCCGGTCCGTGGGCTGTTATCCTCATCTACACCCTTGCCAACCTGCTGTTCTGCGTCGGTATTCACCAGTCCACCATCTCTGGCGCTACCGTCGAGCCGATCCTGACCATGCTCATTGTCGACAACATGGCTACCTTCGCCGCCGGTGGCACCATCCAGCCCGATCACTACATGAACATGCAGATCGTTAACAGCTTTGCCCTCATCGGCGGCTCGGGCTGCACCCTCATGCTTCTGCTCGACACGCTCCTGTTCTCCAAGAACAAGGCTTCCGAGACCGTTTCTAAGATGGCTATCCTGCCTGGTCTGTTCAACATCAACGAGCCGGTTATCTACGGTTACCCCATCGTGTACAACCTGCCGCTTATGATCCCGTTTGTCCTTCTTCCCGACCTGTTCATCGGCATCACCTATGGCCTTACCTGCGCAGGCATCATCAGCCCCTGCATCGCCCAGGTGCCCTGGACCATGCCTCCCGTCATCAATGCCCTGCTCGCTACGGGCTTTGACTGGCGCGCCGGCGTGTGGCAGGCTCTCGAGATTGTCATTGGCATGGCCGTCTACCTGCCCTTTATGAAGATTTCCGAGAAGGCAATCGCCAAGCAGGAGGCTCTCGCCGAGTAGAACGCCTAACGTTCGTCCCTTTCACCTTTGCGGGCGCCGGTACGCGGTGCCGGTGCCCGCGGCTCTCTCCCTTGTGTAAAGATGCAGGGGGGTGGGCACAATAGCCGCAAGGAATAAAACCAGTTGTCGTCTGCGCGCCGCGCAGTTATAAGGAGGAAACCATGAAGAAGATCATGCTCTGCTGCAATGCCGGTATGTCCACGAGTCTGCTGGTCCAGAAGATGCAGGCCGAGGTTGCAAACCGTGGTCTGGATATTGAGGTCGAGGCTCGTCCCATGAACGAGGCCCACGATCACCTGGACGAGTGCGACATGTTGCTGCTTGGCCCGCAGATCGGCTACACCAAGGGCGATTTTGAGAAGGAGGCCGCCGGTCGTTTTCCGGTCGAGGTCATCAACATGGTCGACTACGGCCGCATGAACGCTGCCGGCATCATCGACCACTGCGTCAGCGTGATGGGCTAGGTGCTCCGCATGGAGGATATGAACGAACTGCAGATGACCTGCTTCGAGATCATCAGCTACGTCGGTACCGCCAAGAGCATGTACATCAATGCCGTGCAAAAGGCCAAGGAGGGCGATTTTGACGCCGCCGAGGAGCTTATCAAGCAGGGCGATGAGGCCTATAACGGTGGCCACGATGTTCACATGGGGCTTCTGAAGAAGGAGGCCAACGGCGAGCGTAACGGCGAGGCCCCGTTGATTCTGCTGCATGCCGAGGACCAGATGGCCGGCACCGAGACCATGCGCGTCATGGCGACGGAGCTCATCGAGATTCACAAGCAGTTGCAGACACTTAAGGCCTAGTCGGCGTTATCGCCGCGACGGACCGTGCGGTCCAACAGACAACATAGTCCCTTTGACGGGCGCCGGGAGCCTCCGCCTCCCGGCGCCTTTATATTTGGGGAAGGTCTTGCGCGACCTATTGAGCGACCATTCGCGCTTCCTCAGATAAAACCTGCCAAAACAAACCTGTCCCTTTTTGGTAGGTTTTTGCCTTGGGAGCGGTACCATACAGGCAATGTTTAAACGAGAAAGGTGGGCTCCCATGGAACCTAAGCAGTACTACATTGGCATCGACGTCGGCGGCACTTCGGTTAAGGAGGGCCTGTTCGACGAGGACGGCAACCTGCTTGCCAAGGCCAGCGTGCCCACGCCTCCTATCGTTGACGCCGCGGGCTTTGCCGCGGTGACCGAGGCTATCGACCAGGTGGTCGCCAAGGCCCAGATTCCGCGTGCCTTTGTGTCGGGCATTGGCCTGGCCGTTCCGTGCCCCATCCCGGCATCGGGCGATGCCAAGGTCAAGGCGAACATCGCCATCAACCTGCCCGAGCTCAAGATCGCCATCCAGGAGCACTGCCCCGACGCGGTCGTTAAGTACGAGAACGACGCCAACGCTGCTGCTATGGGCGAGGCCTGGCTCGGCTCTGCCAAGGGCGTACAGAACGTGGTGATGGTCACCATTGGTACCGGCGTGGGCGGCGGCGTTATCGTTAACGGCGACGTGGTATCGGGCGTTGTGGGTGCTGGCGGCGAGATTGGCCACATGTGCCTGAACCCGGCCGAGGAGCGCACCTGCGGCTGCGGCGGCCATGGCCACCTGGAGCAGTATTCCAGCGCCACCGGCGTGGTGAGCAACTACCTTGCCGAGTGCAAGAAGGCGGGCGTCGAGCCCATCGAGCTGACCGGCCCCTCCGATTCCAAGGACGTGTTCCAGGCCTGCCGCGAGGGCGACAAGCTCGCGCTGGCCGCGGCCGATACCATGGCCGACTATCTCGGCCGCGCACTGGCGCTTATTGCCAACGTGGTTGATCCCGAGATGTTCCTCATCGGCGGCGGCGCCTCCGCCTCGGCCGATGTCTACCTCGACAAGGTTCGCGAGCACTTTAAGCAGTACGCGCTTTCCGCCTCGCGCGAGACGCCCATTAAGGTCGCTTCGCTCGGAAACGACGCCGGCATCATCGGTGCTGCCTACGTAGCCCTGCGCGCTGCCGGTAAATAGCTGGTGCAAGGGGGACAGGTTACATTGCACCAACATGGTGCAAAAGGGACAGCCTTGGCCCCCGTGCCTGCGCCCCAAAATATGCCGTGGCCCTTCCGTCTGCGAAGGCTCGGCATCGGCGTGCTACCATAGCTACGTCCAAGTACACATATCAAGTGGAGGATATCCATGGCAAACGTTCTTGTCTTTGGTCACCAGAACCCCGATAACGACGCCATCATGAGCGCCGTCGTCCTGTCCCAGCTGCTCAACCAGGTTGAGTATGCCGGCAACACCTACGAGGCCTGCGCCCTTGGTCAGCTTCCGGCCGAGTCCGCCAAGCTGCTCGCCGACGCCGGCATTGCCGAGCCCCGCGTGATCGAGTCCGTCGAGGCCGGTCAGCTCGTCGTCCTCACCGACCACAACGAGTCTGTCCAGTCCGTCGCCGGTCTTAAGGACGCCACGGTCTTTGGCGTCGTCGACCACCACCGCATCGGCGACTTCGAGACCGCCGGCCCGCTGCACTACATCTGCCTGCCCTGGGGCTCCAGCTGCACCATCGTCACCAAGCTCGCCGGCGTGCTCGGCGTTGAGCTTTCCGACGTTCAGGCCAAGCTGCTGCTCTCGGCCATGATGACCGACACGCTCATGCTCAAGAGCCCCACTACCACCGATGTCGACCGCGCCGTCGCCGCCAAGCTCGGCGAGCAGGTGGGCGTCGACCCGGTCAAGTTTGGCATGGAGGTCTTCCTCACCCGCCCGTCCGGCTCCTTCACCGCAGCCGAGATGGTTGGCAACGACATCAAGATGTTCGAGCCCGCCGGCAAGAAGCTGCTCATCGGCCAGTACGAGACCGTCGACAAGAGCCGTGCGCTCGGTATGATCGACGAGATCCGCGAGGCCATGCGCGCCTACGCCGCCGAGAAGGGTGCTGACGGCATTGTCCTGTGCATCACCGACATCATGGAGGAAGGCTCGCAGGTCCTGCTCGAGGGCGAGACCGAGGCTGCTCAGAAGGGCCTGGGCATTGCCGACGAGCACGACGGCGTCTGGATGCCGGGCGTCCTCTCCCGTAAGAAGCAGGTTGCTGCTCCCATCATGGCCGCCTGCTAGGTTTAGTTGACCAAACGCCACGACCGGATCGCGGACGCCCCGCGCTCCGGTCGTTTTTTGTGCACGGCGCCGCGTCGTCTCTTGGACAGGCGTGCCCGTGCCGTTGAGCAAATAATGTTCAACCTGTGGTTCCGCTTTTCGGCCACGCCTGCGTGCTTGTCGTGCAGGGTAGGCTAGATGCAAGCGTAATACGTTAGAGCGCGGCGCCGCCACTTGGGCGGGCCGTGCTTTTTTAAGACGGGAGCCATCCCGTGAAAGGAGCCGCCCATGGCAGCAACTGAGCAGCTGTTCAACGTTCGTGAGCGCAAGCGCTTTGAACGTCACGACATCTGGGAGCGCATCGCCGAGAACGGCACGATTTCCGCCGCCGTCATGGTCTTCGCCGCCATCGCCGCCGTCATTTGCGCCAATACCGATGCCTACGAGGCCATCCATCACTTTTTGGAGACCCCGCTGTATGTGGGCCTGGGCAATCTTACGGCCGGTCTCACCGTTGAGCTTTTCGTCAACGACTTCCT
Source organism: uncultured Collinsella sp. (assembly GCA_900548815.1). Lineage (GTDB taxonomy): Bacteria > Actinomycetota > Coriobacteriia > Coriobacteriales > Coriobacteriaceae > Collinsella. Next base: position 8,931 of record URLR01000043.1, on the reverse strand, counting down.
CATGGCGATTTTCTTTTTGCTGGTGGGTATTGAGCTCAAGTATGAGATGACGGTCGGCGAGCTCAAAAACCCGCGCCAGGCCATGCTTCCCATGCTGGCGGCCGTGGGCGGCGTCGTCGTTCCCGCCTGCATCTATCTGATCTTTAACCATGCCGGCGCGCACAACGGCTGGGCCATTCCCATGGCAACCGATATTGCCTTTGCACTGGGCGTGCTGTCGCTTTTGGGCAACCGTGTGCCCAACGGCGTGCGCGTGTTCTTCTCGACGCTCGCCATCGCCGACGACCTCATCTCCATCGCCGCCATCGCCATCTTCTACGGTCAGAGCCCCAATCCGTTTTGGTTGGGCGCCGCCGCGCTTGTGACCTGTGCGCTCGTGTGGCTCAACAAGACGCAGCATTACCGCCTTGCCCCGTATTCGGTACTGGGCCTGCTGTTGTGGTTCTGCATGTTCAAGAGCGGCGTGCACGCTACGCTTGCTGGCGTCATCCTGGCCTTCACCATCCCGGCCAAGTGCGGTGTTAAGCTTGATAGCCTCACCGATTGGCTGGGCGAGTGCTTGCCGCTGCTCGATGACCGCTACGACGACGAGGCGCACATCCTGGGCCAGCATGACTTTACCGTCTCGACCACCAAAGTCGAGCGCGTCATGCACCGCGTGACCCCGCCGCTCATCCGCATGGAGCGCCTGATCTCCACGCCGGTCAACTTTGTGATCCTGCCGATCTTTGCGTTCGTCAACGCACAGGTTCGCCTAGTGGGCGTGGACATGAGCACGCTGCTCACCGACCCGGTGACGCTCGGCGTGTACTTTGGCATGCTGCTGGGTAAGCCGATCGGTATCTTTGGCATGACGTTCGCCTTGGTCAAGCTCAAGGCCTGCGAGCTGCCGCACAATGTCAACTGGCATATGATTGCCGGCGTGGGCATTCTGGGCGGTATCGGCTTTACCATGTCGATTCTCATCAGCGGCCTCGCCTTCCCGACGGCCCAGTTTGAGGTTCTGGCTGCCAAGGCCGCCATCCTTGCCGGTTCGGTCACCGCTGCCGTGCTCGGCATGATTTACATGAGCGTGGTCTGCAAGCACCCCGCGCCCAAGAACGAGTAGGCGCGTAGAAACAGACGCCAGAGCCTGCTCGAGCGCGTGTAAAACGCGGTTTTGAGTGGTACTTGCCACCTGCCGGACACCCCAGTGGCCAAAAAACGCCGTTTGTGAGTACTGTCACAAACGGCGTTTCATTTTAGGCGCGAAAAATAATGTACAAATCTATTCTGTCTGTGCATTAACGATTGCGTGGCTGGACGAAAAATGCTGACGCATCCTTCCAAAACCGGACACAAAAGGCCAAGACTGGCCTTTTTAATTCAAAATCGCTGTTACTAAAAAAGTAACAGTACTCATATTTGCTATTTTTTGACCACAGGCCCCAATGACTAGGTTTATTCCACGGTGCCGTAGATGGCGCCCCAGCCGTGGGCGGCCAAGGCGGAGTTGAGCTGGTCGCAAAGTGACTGGCGGTCGTAATAGCCGGGCGGTAGCAGGTTCACGATTTCCATGAGATCGGGCGCCAGGTCCAAGATTTCGGCCTGTACGATCAGATCCAGGCGGTCGATGGCGTGGCGGTCGTAAAACAGTCCGTCGACCAGGCGCTGCAGGTCGCCGAATTCCTCGGCCTGGAACGATCCATACTCCATAGTGCCTCCTTGGGCGTCCCACGCCGGCATGCGCGGCGATTCGTAATTTATTGCGATGGACTTAATCTATCACGGCTTCATAACGTTGCGGCGGTGGCGGTCTATACTTAGACGAACTGCAACGTACCGCTTCGCGAAAGGTCGCACCCCATGCAGACGATCTACCAGAAGATGGAAACCACCGAACTCGATGCTGCCATCGAGGCACTCAAAGCCGAGGTCGCCGAGGTCAAGGCCAAGGGTCTGGCGCTCGACATGGCCCGCGGCAAGCCGTCGCCCTCCCAGGTGGACATCTCGCGCCCCATGCTCGATATCCTCAATGCCGATGCCGATCTGCACGACGGCAATGTCGACTGCTCCAACTACGGCTGCTTTGAGGGCATTCCCTCGGCACGCAAGCTGGCGGGGGAGTTCCTGGGTTGCCCCGCCGAGCAGACGCTCGTGCTGGGTTCGTCGAGCTTGCTGATCGAGCACGATATTGCCGGTATGTTCTGGCGTTGCGGCTCGTGCGGCAGCGAGCCCTGGGAGGCTTATGAGGCCGCGCACGACGGCAAGAAGGTCAAGTTCCTGTGCCCCGTTCCCGGCTACGACCGCCACTTTGGCATCACCGCCGATCTGGGTATCGAGAACGTCCCCGTCGCGATGACCGACAACGGCCCCGACATGGACGAGGTCGAGCGCCTGGTTGCCGCCGACGACTCCATCAAGGGCATCTGGTGCGTGCCCAAGTATTCCAACCCCACGAGCATCACCTTTAGCGAGGACACCGTGCGTCGCCTGGTTGAGATGCCCACGGCCGCACCCGATTTCCGCATCTTCTGGGACAACGCCTACTGCGTGCACGACCTGTACGACGAGACCGACGAGCTCGCAAACATCTTTGACCTCGCTCGCGCGGCGGGCACCGAGGACCGCGTGGTGGCATTTGCCTCGACGTCCAAGATCACCTTCCCGGGCGCCGGTATCGGCTTTATCGGTGCGAGCCCCGCGGTCATCGCCGAGTTCTCCAAGCGCCTGAAGGCCGGCCTCATCAGCGCCGACAAGCTCAACCAGCTGCGTCACGTGCGCTTCCTTCCCACCATCGAGGCGGTCAAGGAGCACATGAAAAAGCATGCCGAGTTCTTGCGCCCGCGCTTTGAGGCCGTCGAGCGCAAGCTCACCGAGGGCTTGGGCGACACGGGCTGCGCCACCTGGACGCACCCCCGCGGCGGCTACTTTGTAAGCTTCGATGGTCCCGAGGGCTCGGCTCAAAAGGTCGCCGCGCTTTGCGCCGACCTGGGCGTCAAGCTCACGCCGGCCGGTGCTACCTGGCCCTATGGCAAGGACCCGCGCGATACCAACATCCGCATCGCGCCGAGCTATCCCACGGTCGAGGACCTGGAGGCCGCGCTCGATGTGCTGGTGCTGGCCGTTAAGCTTGTCGCTGCCGAGCTCGCGCGTGCCGAGCGCGCCTAACGCGCGGCTTCCCGTACTATCCGCACCTTCGATACGTAAAGGAGCATATACATGGATTTGGGTATTTCCACCAATCCCACGCCAGAGCTCTACACCATTAAGGTAACCGGCGAGATCGATATCTCTAACGCCGATAGCCTGCGCAATGCCATCGACCTGGCGCTCGAGCAGCCCACCGAGGCCGTTGAGCTCGATTTTGCCCAGGTGAGCTACATCGATTCGACGGGCATTGGCGTGCTCGTGGGCGCCGCGCACCACGCGGTCGACCACGGCAAGCGCTTTAGCTGCACCAATGTGCAGCCCCCGGTGATGCGCGTGGTCCAGCTGTTGGGTGTCGACCAGGAGATTTCGATCACCGCTGCATAATCTTTGCCCCAAAAGGGCGTGCCGTTTGGCATATGTTTGTGATGCGCTCGGACGTTTTGGCGTCCGGGCGCTATACTTGACCGAATGAATAGACGAGTTCCGGCCGAATGGCGCGGTGCGGGCTCGACTCACATCGAGCCTTGGAGGTATGTGTGTTTGGTATTGGAGAGGGTGAGCTCGCGATCATCGTGGTCTTCGGCTTTTTGCTGTTTGGCCCGGATAAGCTCCCACAGATGGGCCGTACGATCGGCCGTGCCATCCGTCAGTTCCGCGAGACGCAGGAAAAGATGACGGCCGTTGTTCAGTCCGAGATTATCGATCCGGTGAGCGAGGCCGCGTCGGCCCCGGTCAAGCCCAAGAAGACTGCCGTCGATGACGATTCCGATGCAGACGAGGATGCCGTCGAGACAGCTGCGCCCGCAAAGAAGGAGACCTTTGCCGAGCGCCGTGCCCGCCTTGCTGCCGAGAAGGCCGCAAGCGAGGGTGCTGCTGAGGGCGAAGGTGCTGCTGAGGAGGCCGAGGCCGAGGGTGCCGAGCCTGCCGCTGCCGCCGAGCCTGTCGTCGAGCCCGGGCCTGCTGCAGAGCCGGAGTCCGAGCCCGAGCCGGCAGAGCCCACGACGGCCGACCTCTACGCCCGTCGTCCCCGCAAGCGCAAGGCCGTCGTCGACCAGCTCGCTCGCGAGCTCGAGGCCGAGGGCGACGCCGCTGCCGCCGATGCCCCGAAGGGAGGCGATGAGTAATGCCTATCGGACCTGCGCGCATGCCGCTCTTCGATCACTTGGGAGAGCTCCGTCGCCGCCTGACCATCGTGGTCGTGTCGGTGTTTGCCGCCGCCATCGTGCTGTATTTCGCTACGCCCGTGGTGCTCGACATCTTGGAAGACCCTATCCGCTCCTTTGTGCCGGACGGTAAGTTCTACATCACCACCACGCTCGGCGGCTTTGGTCTGCGCTTTTCGCTGGCCATCAAGATGGCCGTTGTCATGTGCACGCCCATGATCATCTGGCAGATCTTGGCGTTTTTCCTGCCGGCGCTTCGCCCCAACGAGCGCAAGTGGGTCGTGCCCACGGTGCTCGCCTCGACGGTGCTGTTCTTCCTGGGCGCCATCTTCTGCTATTTCATCATCATTCCCGCGGGCTTTGAGTGGCTCATCGGCGAGACCTCGGCCGTCGCTACGGCGCTGCCCGATCTGGAGAACTACGTCAACATGGAGCTGCTCTTTATGATCGGCTTTGGCGTGGCGTTTGAGCTGCCGCTCATCATCTTCTACCTGTCCGTCTTCCACATCGTGTCCTACGCGGCCTTCCGCGGCGCCTGGCGCTACGTGTACGTGGGCCTGCTTGTGGGCTCGGCTGTGATTACGCCCGACGGCTCGCCCGTTACGCTGGGCCTCATGTATGGTGCCCTGCTCTCGCTCTACGAGATTTCGCTCGCCATTGCCCGCGTGGTCATTACCGCGCGCGAGGGCAAGGAGGGCTTGTTTGTGAGCCGTCTGGACCTGTTCTCGGACGATGAGGACGACGAGGAGTAAATCGGTATGCACGAGGTTGGCATTGTCAACGGCATACTCGATACAGTGATTCGCGCGGCGCGTGGGGCGGGGGCCTCGCGCGCCGTTTTGGTAACGCTGCGTATCGGGGATATGACCGAGGTCGTGCGCGAGGCGCTCGACTTTGCGTGGGAGACGTTTCGCGACGAGGACCCGCTCACGCGGGGCTGCGAGCTCGCGGTTGAGGAGATTCACCCACAAAGTGAATGCCTGGACTGCGGCGAGGTCTTCGACCACGATCGCTTCCACTGTCGCTGTCCCCAGTGTGGTGGTGCCAACGTGCGCCTACTGCACGGCCGCGAGCTCGATATCGCGAGTATCGAAATCGAAACCCCCGACGATTAGCCCGCTAGCCATCTGGTGATGGGGTATAAAGGGGCCAAAGTAAGGAGCGCTAAGTATGGCTGAGAAAACGATTGATATCGCGTCGCCGATTCTGTCGCGCAACGAGCGCCTGGCAGATCAGCTGCGTCAGCGATTTAATGAGACAAACACCTATGTGATCAACGTCTTGTCGAGCCCCGGTTCGGGCAAGACCACCACGATCCTGGGCACCAACGAGCGCCTGCGTGACAAGGCCGGCCTGCGCTGTGCCGTCATCGAGGGCGATATCGCCTCGGATGTCGACGCCATCACCATGAAGGAAGCCGGCATGCCCGCCATCCAGATCAACACGGGCGGCCTGTGCCACCTCGAGGGCAACATGATCATGGAGGCCGTTGACGCGTTTGACCAGGCCGTCGGTCTGGAGAACATCGACGTCATCTTTATCGAAAATGTGGGCAACCTGGTCTGCCCGGTCGACTTTGACCTGGGCGAGAACCTGTCCATCATGATTCTCTCGGTGCCCGAGGGCGACGACAAGCCCATCAAGTACCCGGGCATCTTCCAACACGCCGGCGCGCAGCTGCTCAACAAGGTCGACGTGGCTCCGGCTTTCGATTTTGACATGGATAGGTATACTAAGACACTCGATGACCTCAATCCGCAGGCGCCGCGGTTTGCCGTGAGCGCGCGCAAGGGCGAGGGCATGGATGCCTGGTGCGATTGGCTCATCGGGCAGATTGAGCAAGCAAGGGCGTAAGTCGGCCGCCATACGGGCGGGCGTAGCCGCAGAGATACGAGATAGGAGCCTCTTTTGAAGCTCATCATCGCCGAGAAAAACGACGCCGCGCGTCAGATCGCCGAGCGTCTGTCCATGGGTAAGCCCAAAAAGGACAAGGTGTACAACACCGCCATCTACCGCTTTGAGTGGAAGGGCGAGGAGTGCGTGACGATCGGCCTTGCCGGTCACATCCTTGCGCCTGATTTTTGCGACAGCGTGCTGTTCGATAAAAAGCTGGGCTGGTATTCGGTCACCGAGGACGGCGAGATACTGCCGGCCGACATGCCCGATGGCCTGGCGCGTCCGCCTTACGACACCAAGCGTAAGCCGTTCCTTGCCGATGGCATCTCCATTAAGGGCTGGAAGCTCGAGAGTCTGCCTTACCTCACCTGGGCGCCCGTCATTAAGTTGCCGGCTGAGAAAGAGCTCATTCGCTCGCTTAAGAACCTCGCCAAAAAGTCCGACAGCGTCATCATTGCCACGGACTTCGATCGCGAGGGCGAGCTGATCGGTTCGGACGCCCTCAACAAGGTGCGCGAGGTTGCGCCGGACTTGCCGGTTGCCCGCGCCCAGTATTCTTCGTTTACCAAGGCCGAGATCACGCAGGCCTTCGATAATCTCGTCTCGCTCGACCAGAATCTGGCCGACGCCGGCGAGAGCCGCCAGCACATCGACCTCATTTGGGGTGCGGTGCTCACGCGCTACCTGACGCTCGCCAAGTTTGGCGGCTTTGGCAACGTGCGTTCCGCCGGCCGCGTGCAGACCCCGACGCTTGCCCTGGTGGTCGAGCGCGAGCGCGAGCGCATGGCGTTTGTGCCCGAGGACTATTGGCAAATCCGCGGCATGGGCGCCGCGCAGGGTGCTGCCGAGGACGACCGCTTTAAGATTGCGCACAAGACGGCACGCTTTACCGACAAGGATGCTGCCGAGACGGCATACGGCCATGTCGACGGCGTTACGACGGCAACCGTCGCCGCGGTGACCAAGCGCTCGCGCAAGCAGCAGCCGCCCACGCCGTTTGCGACCACCTCGCTGCAGGCTGCCGCCGCAGCCGAGGGTATCTCGCCTGCGCGTACCATGCGCATTGCCGAGTCCCTCTACATGGCGGGCCTCATCAGCTACCCGCGTGTCGACAACACCGTGTATCCCGCGACGCTCGATCTGGGCGCCGTGGTGAGCGACCTGGCAAAGATCAACCCGGCGCTGGCGCCCGTATGCAAAAAGGTGCTCGCCGGCCCCATGAAGCCTACGCGCGGCAAAGTCGAGACCACCGACCACCCGCCTATCTATCCCACGGGCGAGGGCGATCCGTCCACGCTCGATGGCGGTCAGCGCAAGCTCTACGACCTCATCGCCCGCCGCTTTCTGGCAACGCTCATGGGGCCCGCGACCATCGAGAACACCAAGCTCGAGCTTGATGTGAACGGCGAGCCGTTCGTGGCTTCGGGTGACGTGCTCGTGACCCCTGGCTTCCGCGAGGCCTATCCGTACGGCCTTAAGCGCGATGAGCAGATGCCGCCGCTGGAGCAGGGCGATACGGTCGACGTGTTCGACATTAAGCTCGAGGCAAAGCAGACCGAGCCGCCCGCGCGCTACAGCCAGGGCAAGCTCGTGCAGGAGATGGAAAAGCGCGGCCTGGGCACCAAGTCCACGCGCGCGAGCATCATCGAGCGCCTGTACGCCGTGCGCTACCTCAAAAACGATCCCGTGGAGCCGAGTCAGCTGGGCATCGCCATCATCGATGCGCTGTCGCAGTTTGCCCCGCGCATCACGAGCCCCGATATGACCAGCGAGCTCGACGGCGACATGACCCGCGTCGAGCGCGGCGAGGATACCGAAGAGCATGTCGTGACACACTCGCGTGCGCTGCTGGCCGGCGTGCTCGACGAGCTGCTCAAGCATACGCAGGAGCTGGGCGACGCCATCAGCGACGCCGTCACGGCCGATGCGCGCGTGGGCGCCTGCCCCAAGTGCGGCAAGGACCTGGTTATGAAGACGAGCGCCAAGACCCGTGGCAGCTTCATTGGCTGCATGGGCTGGCCCGACTGCGATGTGACCTATCCGGTGCCGAGCGGCGTCAAGGTGAGCCCGCTCGAGGGCGAGGCGGCCGTGTGCCCCGAGTGCGGCGCGCCGCGCATTAAGTGCCAGCCGTTCCGCCAGAAGGCCTTCGAGATTTGCGTGAACCCCACGTGCCCCACCAACTACGAGCCTGACCTTAAGGTGGGCGAGTGCAAGGTGTGCGCCGAGGCCGGACGCCATGGCGACCTGATCGCGCACAAGAGCGAGAAGAGCGGCAAGCGCTTTATCCGCTGCACCAACTACGATGACTGCGGCGTGAGCTATCCTCTGCCGGCGCGCGGTAAGCTCGAGGCGACGGGTGAGACCTGCCCCGAGTGCGGTGCCCCCATCGTGGTGGTCAGCACGGCGCGCGGTCCGTGGCGTATCTGCGTCAACATGGACTGTCCGACCAAGGAGAAAAAGCCGGCCCGCGGCCGCAAGACCACGACCAAGGCGAGCACGGCCAAGAAGACGACGGCGGCCAAGAAGACGACGGCTAAGAAAGCAACTGCCGCCAAGAAGACGACCGCGAAGAAGTCGACTACCAAAAAGACCGCTGCCGACAAGTAGCCGCACGGTCGAAACATCACCTAAAACAAAAACGAGCGAGGACCTCAAAATCCTCGCTCGTTTTTTATCCGGCAGTTAGGGACGTTCCTTTTAATATGAGCAGGACATTGTCAAGAGGCAAAATCGGGCCTGG
>URLR01000042.1 GCA_900548815.1 uncultured Collinsella sp. | reverse complement strand
CACGAGCCTTATCGTCGGCAGCGTCAGATGTGTATAAGAGACAGGCGTTGGGACCCCATGAACTGCAACTATCGCTTGGATTTGGCCGAGCTGTTCCGCGCACTCGAGGACAAGCAGGAATGGGCATCGCTCTCGTTCTCGGTGCTGGAGCGTGCAAGTGATGGCAAGTGCGCCGCCCGTGCTTACGCCAATCTAGGTCAGTACTTCTTGGAGCCCGAGACCGAGAACGTTTCGGCTGCCGTGGGCTGCGCGCGTCTGGCGCTGCGCCTGGCGCCCAACGATGCGCATACGACGCGCCTGCTCAACAAGATCCATACCACCTATCCGGATGCCGCCGATGAGAGCGACGAGCACGTGATGGGTGAACTGGCCCTGCAAGGCGTTCCGACCTCGCCTTCGGCCGAGATTGCCATCTGCCTGATTATGTGCGCGACCGATGCCGCAAGCGACGGCGACAAGCAGGAGGCGACGCGCCTGACGGTGCGTGCTCGCGACTTGGTGGGCGAGGAGGCCTGCGCGGCGATTATTAAACTGGTGCGCGAGAGCGATGCCGAGCTCAATGCCGAGCGCAAGGCAAAGCGCGAGGCTGCGGGCTCAAACGCCGATGGCGCCAAGGAGGCCGGCGATGCCCAGTAAGCGCGAGCGCAAGCTCATTTCCAAGAATCGCTCGGCGCATCACGAGTACTTTATCGATGAGACATTTGAGTGCGGCATTGAACTGAGCGGCACCGAGGTCAAGTCGATTCGCGAGCGCGCCTGCCAGATCACCGATACCTTCGCGCTGATCCGCGGCGGGGAGTGCTGGCTCGTCGGCCTGCATATCCACCCTTATAGCCATGGTGGCGTGTGGAATCGCGATCCCGATCGTCGGCGTCGTCTGCTGCTGCACCGCAAGGAGATCGACTTTCTTGACGGCAAACTTCGCAACCGTGGTTATGCGCTGGTTCCGTTGGAGCTCTACTTTAATACGGACGGCCGCGTAAAGCTGCTGTTGGGTCTGGGTCGCGGCAAGAAGCTCTACGACAAGCGCGAGGACATGGCCAAGCGTGATGTCCAACGCGAGATCGACCGCGCCCTTAAGGAACGCAACCGCTAGGCACTCTGTATAAGTTGCGGTGGAATACGGACTGTTTTGCCTGTTTGAGGGACTATTCAGTCCCTATTTCACCGCAACTGTGGGTGTCTCATCTTTCTTACTGTTCTGACACATATGTCTCAAAGGCGGCGTCCGTTATGGGTGCCGCCTTTTTTGTGGGTACATACATCCATGAGGTTCAATCCTGGGTTAGGGGAGTGATCGTTATGGACAAAACTGCGTTCTTTACGATGCCGAGCGGCCTGTATGTGGTGAGTGCCGCGGCCGACGGGCTGCGTGCCGGCTGCGTCATCAACACGGCGGTGCAGGTGACGTCCGCGCCGCCGCGCATCTCGGTTGCCGTGAACAAGGACAATGTCACCTCGGGCGTCATCGCATCGGCCAAAGCGTTCGCGCTGACCGTGATCGACCAGACGGCCGATATGCTCTATATCGGCAACTTTGGCTTCCGCACCAGCAGCGATTACGACAAGTTTGCCAAGTACGAGACCCGCGAGACCGCTCTGGGCATGCCCTATGTGCCCGAGCACGCGGCGGCGCTGTTTAGCTGCCGTCTGATTGATACCGTGGATGTGGGCACGCACCTGCTCTTTATTGGCGAGGTCGAGGATGCCGAGCGCCTGAGCGACGAGACGCCGCTGACGTACGACTACTATCACAAGGTCCTGAAGGGCAAGACGCCTCCGAAGGCATCCTCGTATCAAGGCTAGAAATGTTTTAAAAATACTTGCATTATATTATTGAGAATCTATACTATTAAACGAAGTACATCACCAGTCGCGTTCGAGAGGAGAACATCATGGCTGAGGAGAAGAAGACGTATAAGTTTGTGTGCGTCGTTTGCGGTTACGAGGTTGAGGTCGACACGCCCGAGCTGCCCGAGGACTACGTATGCCCGGTCTGCGGCGTCGGCCCCGATGAGTTTGAGCTCGTCGAGGAGTAACTCGTAGACACACGGCGATTAGCCATACAGAGCTCTGTCCAAGGGTCCCGGCTGGATATTCCGGCCGGGACCCTTTTGATTTATCTGACGGTTTAAAACGGTCTCACGTTTTACAGATTGAGACGTTATATCTGGACAGTCACGCCATCTCAATTACATTCCCGTTAGCAGCACGATGTCGAGAATCGTCACGATGACGCCGATCCCTACGAGCCGCGCGTTGTGCGGGCGCGAGTTGGCGTATTTGCCCATGACGCGGCGTGAGCTGGTGAGCCGTATGAGCACAAAGACCGTAATCGGCAGCTGAAGAGACAGCAGCGCCTGACTCCAAATGAGACCCTCAAAAGGATTCGGGACGACCAAGCACGCCGCCACTGCGCCGGCGAAACAGGCCGCCACCCCGATCGAGGAATGTCGGTCGTGGATGTCGTATTCCTCGTCGAACATGCCCGCGGTGATGGTGCCTGCCGCCATGCCTGCCGTCACACTACTCGATATGCCCGCAAACAGCAGTGCCACCGCAAAGATGGTCGAGCTTGCCGGGCCCAGAATGGGGGAGAGCATGTCCGCTGCGACGGCGAGGTCGTCTACGACAATGCCATGCGCAAAGAAGGTCGTTGCGGCCAGGATGACCATGGCCGAGTTGATCGCCCAGCCCACGCCCATCGAAAAGAGCGTGTCGAAGAGCTCGTAGCGCAGACGTTCCTCGATAATCTGCTCGCCTTGGCCTTCGAAGTGCATGGATTGGATGACCTCGGAGTGCAGGAAGAGGTTGTGAGGCATAACGACCGCGCCTAGGACACTTACGATAATCGCGGCCGAGCCGGTGGGCATACTGGGTGTGATCCAGCTTGCGGCGGCCTGCGGCCAGTCGACCTTGACCAGCGTAAGCTCAGCCAAAAACGAGAGTCCTACCACGCCTACGAAGGCGATGATCCATCGCTCGGCGCGCTTGTAGGAGCTCGTCATGAGCATCGCCATCGATACTGCCGCCACGATGACGCAGCCCGCGCGCACGGGCAGCCCAAAGAGCATTTGAAGGGCAATCGCGCCACCCAGGACTTCGGCCATGGCGGTGGCGATGGTCGCGAGATAGGCGCTGCCGAGCACTGCGCGTCCCACGATGCGGGGGAGGTAGCGTGTCGTGGCCTCGGCAAGACAGGTGCCTGTGGCGATGCCCAGGTGCGCCGCGTTGTGCTGCAACGCGATGAGCATGATCGTGGACAGCGTGACGATCCACAGCAGCGCGTAGCCAAACTGCGAGCCCGCGGCCATATTGGAGGCCCAGTTGCCCGGATCGATAAAGCCGACGGTCACGAGCAACCCGGGGCCGATATGCCGCGCAATGTCTAGGCCTCCGTGACCACCGGTGCGCCGGGAACCAAAGTGTTGTTTGAGATGGTTGAGCATGGTGCACTCCTGCGTGCCGTTTGTTTGACGCCGTAAAGGGTACCCGTTTTAGGCTTAAAGGTTAACCGAGACTAACAAAATTGTTGTATTTGAATAGGACGGTGAAAGGGGATTGCCGAAATGTCTTGATCTGTAACAACTAGGGATGGAAATTGGACCTAGGTGTTACAGATCGAGACAGGAAGAAATGGTCCTATGGAAAATCTCGATCTGTAACAGTTAGCTGCAAAAACCGGCCCTTCGTGTTACAGATCGAGACATTCGGAGCCGTTTCTCAAAAACGTCTCAATCTGTAACATCTAGGCGCCAAAATTGGGTCTTCCTGTTACAGATTGAGATGTTTGAAGCGGCGAGCTTACAGGCCGAACTTGGGGCCTATGTTGTCGCCCTTGAGGTCGGTGGTGTCCACTCGCAGGGCGCGCGTTACGCGATTGTTTCGAAACGGGCGGGAAACACAACGGGCCGGCGATGCTCCTAGTATGCCTATTCAACTGACTGTCTAATATCTAGGGGAGGATCGCGATGCAGGCAGATTCCGCTCAGCAGCAGGGCCTTTATCGCCCCGAATTCGACCACGACGCATGTGGCATCGGCGCGCTTGCCGATATCAACGGTGAGCGCCATCACCAGATTCTGGACGATGCGCTGTCCATTCTGGTCAACTTGGAGCACCGCGGCGGCACGGGACTCGAGAAGAACACTGGCGACGGCGCTGGCATCCTGTTCCAGGTTCCGCATCACTTTTTCCGTAAAGAGGCTCAAAAGTGCGGCCAGATTCTGCCGGCAGAGGGCGACTATGGCGTGGCCATGCTGTTCTTTCCGCAGGACGACAAGGGCGTAGAGGATGCCCGCCGCGTGTTTGAGGAGGGCTGCGCCGAGGCCGGCGTGCCGCTGCTCTTTTGGCGCGAGGTGCCGGTCGACCCGCACGACCTGGGCGAGACGGCCCGCGCCTGCATGCCCACTATCCTGCAGGCCTTCCTGGGCCGTCCGGACGACACGCCCGCCGGCGATGCCTTCGAGCGCCGCCTGTACGTGTGCCGCCGCACCATCGAAAAGAAGGCCGACGCCGAGTTTGCCCTGCGCGACAAGATCTTCTACGTGTGCTCCATGAGCTCGCGCACCATCGTGTACAAGGGCATGCTGGTCGCCACGCAGATGCGCCGCTTCTTCATCGACCTCAACGACGCCGCCGTCAAGACGGCCGTGGCGCTCGTCCACTCGCGCTACTCCACCAACACCACGCCCAGCTGGGAGCGCGCGCACCCCAACCGCTTTATCATCCACAACGGCGAGATCAATACCCTCAAGGGCAACGTCAACTGGATTCGCGCCCGCGAACCCAACCTGTACAGCCCCGTGCTGCAGCATGATCTTGGGCGCGTGATGCCCATCATCAACCGCGAGGGTTCCGACTCCGCGATTCTGGACAACGTGCTCGAGTTCTTGGTCATGAACGGTCGTCCGCTCACGCGTGCCGCGTCCATGTTGCTGCCCGAGCCGTGGGACCACAACGACAGCCTGAGTGAGGAACGCCGCGCCTACGACGCTTACCAGTCCATGCTCATGGAGCCGTGGGACGGCCCGGCCGCCATCGCCTTTACCGACGGTCGCACGCTGGGCGCCGCCCTCGACCGCAACGGCCTGCGCCCCGCCCGCTACTATGTGACGCGCGACGGTCGCTTTATGCTGGCAAGCGAGGTGGGCACCATCGAGGTGAGCCCCGAGAACATCCTGACGAGCGGCTGTCTGGGGCCGGGTCAGATGCTCGAGGTCGATTTTGCCCGCGGCCGCGTGATCTACAACGACGAGCTGCGCGCCCGCTATGCTAAGGAAAAGCCCTACCGTGATTGGATTGCCGAGGAGACGCTGACCGTTGACGCGCTCGATGAGCCCGTTGCGGCAACGCCCGCCGAGGACGCCGAGGTGCCCGCCGCCGTGCGCATGGCCAAGCTCGGCTACCACTGGGATGACGTCGACGAGGTCGTGCGTCCCATGGCCCAGCAGGGCAAGGCGCCGCTCGCCTCGATGGGCATCGACGCGCCGCTGGCCTGCCTGTCCAAGAAGACGCGCTCGTTCTTTGACTACTTCTATCAGCTGTTCGCTCAGGTCACGAACCCGCCGATCGACGCCCTACGCGAGCATATGGTCACCTCGACTACGCTCTACCTGGGCAACCACGGCAACCTGCTCGAGGATTCCCGTACGGCCTGCCAGCTGGTGCGCTTGGAGCGTCCGTTGCTCAACGAGGAGGAGTTTGACCGCATCTGCGCCATCGACCGCGTGGGCTTTAAGACTCGCCGCTTCCGTGCCGTCTACCGCCGCGACGCCGGCGAGGGCGCACTGCAGGCTGCGCTCAAGCAGCTTGCCGAGGACGTTGAGGCTGCGGTCCGCGACGGCGTGAACATCGTGGTGCTGAGCGATCGTGCCGCTGCGGGCGAGGTGCCCGTGCCGTCGCTGCTCGCCGTGGGCTGCGTGCACAACCACCTGATCCGCGCCGGCGTGCGCACCTTTGCCGACATCGTGGTGGAGTGCGGCGATGCCGTGTCTCCGCACGACTTTGCGGCGCTGGTGGGCTACTCCGCGAGCGGCATCTATCCGTACAACGCACATGTGTGCATCCGCGATCTGGCGGCACGCGGCGACCTGGACATGACGGCCGAGCAGGGCATCGCCAACTACAATAAGGCTGCGACGGCGGGCATCGTCTCCATCATGTCCAAGATGGGCATCTCCACGGTGCAGAGCTACCATTCGGCGCAGATCTTCGAGGCCGTTGGCTTTACGCCGGAGTTCGTCAACGCGTATTTCGCCGGCACGGTGAGCCGTGTGGGCGGTATGGGTGTCGAGGACGTCGAGCGCGAGCAGAATGAGCGCTATGATGCCGCGCTTGCCATCCTTAAGAGTCCGGCTCCCGATCAGCTGCCCACACTGGGCCTGACCAAGTGGCGCCCGTTCGGTGGCGAAGATCACCTGATCGACCCTCAGACCGTCTACCTGCTGCAGACCGCCTGCCGTGAGGACAGCTACGACACCTTTAAGGAGTACAGCGCCCGCCTGCACCGCACCGGTCGTGCCGTGCGCCTACGCGACCTGCTCGACTTTAATGCCAGCGGCCGCACGCCGATTTCGCTCTACGAGGTGGAGCCCGCGCTCAACATCGTCCGCCGCTTTAACACCGGCGCCATGTCGTACGGTTCCATCAGCAAAGAAGCGCACGAGTGCATGGCCATCGCCATGAACCGCCTGCACGGCCGTTCCAACTCCGGCGAGGGCGGTGAGGATCCGAGTCGCGAGACCCCGCTGGCCAACGGCGACTCCAAGAACTCCGCGATCAAGCAGGTGGCAAGTGCGCGCTTTGGCGTGACGAGCCGCTACCTGTGCAGTGCCTTCGAGATTCAAATTAAGATGGCCCAGGGCGCCAAACCCGGCGAGGGCGGCCACCTGCCCGGCAAGAAGGTCTACCCCTGGATCGCCGAGGTCCGTCAGTCCACGCCCGGCATCGGCCTGATCTCGCCTCCGCCGCACCACGACATCTACTCCATCGAGGACCTGGCGGAGCTTATCTTCGATCTTAAGAACGCCAACCCCGGCGCGCGCGTGTCGGTCAAGCTGGTCAGCGAGGCCGGCGTCGGCACCATCGCCACCGGTGTGGCCAAGGGCGCTGCCGACAAGATCTTGATCAGCGGCCACAATGGCGGCTCAGGTGCCGCTGCACGTGATTCCATTTGGCACGCCGGCCTGCCGCTGGAGCTTGGCCTTGCCGAGGCCCAGCAGACGTTGCTGCAAAATGGCCTGCGCTCACGCGTGGTGCTCGAGGCCGACGGCAAGCTCATGGACGGCACCGATGTTGCCGTCGCCTGCCTGTTGGGCGCCGAGGAGTTTGGCTTTGCGACCATGCCGCTCATCTCCATGGGCTGCCTCATGCAGCGCGACTGCCAGCAGGATACCTGCCCGGCCGGCATCGCCACGCAAAACTGCCGCCTGCGTCGCGGCTTCCGCGGCAAGCCCGAGCACGTTGAGCACTTTATGCTCTTTGTTGCCGAGCAGCTGCGCGAGGTCATGGCGAGCCTGGGCTTCCGCACCGTCGACGAGATGGTCGGCCATCCCGAGTGCTTGCGCCAGATCGAGGTCCCGGGCAACCGCAAGGCCAACCTGCTCGACCTGTCGCCCGTGCTGGCGAGCGCGACCTGCGAGTTTGGTGCCCATATCCCGGGTGCCGACGGTCGTCACTTCCTGCCTCAGATGGCCGCGGACAGCGAGCTCGACAAGACGCTCGACTCCACGTTGTTCGTGCCCTATACGGCCGATGCCCGTGCGCACCTGCGTCCGATTCGCTTCCGCGCCGATATCGCCAACGTCAACCGTTGCGTGGGCACCATCCTGGGCAACGCGGTGACCAAGGCGCATCCCGAGGGTCTGCCCGCCGGCTCCATCACCATCGATTGCGATGGTTCGGCTGGCCAGAGCTTTGGCGCATTCCTTCCGCGTGGCATTACGCTCAACGTGTGCGGCGACGCCAACGACTACTTTGGCAAGGGCCTTTCGGGCGGCGAGGTGTCGGTGCGCCCCAACCCGCATGCGACTTACAAGTTCGACGAGAACATCATCGTGGGCAATGTTGCGTTCTTTGGCGCCACGAGCGGCCGCGGCTTCATTAACGGTCTGGCCGGTCAGCGTTTTGCCGTGCGCAACTCCGGTGCCACCGTGGTGGTCGAGGGATGCGGCAACCATGGCTGCGAGTACATGACGGGTGGCCTGGCGCTCATCCTGGGCGAGGTCGGGCAGAACTTCGCTGCCGGTATGACGGGTGGCGTGGCCTATGTCTTTGACCAGTACGGCACGCTCGATGCCCGTGTGAACCACGAGAGCGTTGAGCTCAAGGCCCCGACGGCCGGCGAGCTGGTACAGATTCGCGAGCTCATCCAGGAGCACGTGGACGCGACGCAGAGCCCGCGCGGCATTAAGTTGCTCTACAGCTTTGAGACGATGAGCAAGCACTTTGTGAAGGTCATTCCGACCGAGTACGAGCGCGTGCTGGCGATTGTCGCGGCGGGCGAGGCTGCCGGTAAGACGCATGCGCAGGCAGAGGAGCTGGCGTTTGACATTGTGACCGGTCGCGCGAGCGCCGCGGATGTCGCTCGCTTCGATGTCGCGGGCGGTGCTGTGGGCGCTGCGTCCGTGGCTGCCAGCTCTGTTGCTTCGACCAAGAAGGAGGCGTAAGTGCCATGGGTAAGCCCGGTGCTTTTCTTGATATCGATCGCGTGACTCACGAGCTTCGCCCCGTGGAGGAGCGCAGCCATGATTTTGATCCGCTGTACGTGGAGCTCGATGACGATGCACGCCGTGACCAGGCGAGCCGCTGCATGATGTGCGGTGTGGCGTTTTGCCAGATGGGCGCGAGCTTTGGCAAGGCGCGCCCGAGTGGCTGTCCGCTGCACAACCTGATTCCCGAGTGGAACGAGCTGGTGTACCGCGGCCGCTGGGATGAGGCTGCCGAGCGTCTGTCGCTCACCTCGCCCATGCCCGAGTTCACGAGTCGCGTGTGCCCGGCGCTGTGCGAGGCCGCGTGCAACCTGGGCTCGGTCGACGGCCAGCCCACAACGATTCACGATAACGAGCGCGCGATCAGCGACCACGAATGGGCAAACGGTGGCCCGCGTCGCTTTGAACCGGCAGGGGAGGACGCGCCCTCGGTCGCCGTGGTTGGTTCCGGTCCTGCTGGTCTGGTGGCAGCATGGGAGCTCGCCCGTCGTGGCGCTCGCGTGACGGTGTTTGAGCGCGACGACCGCTCGGGCGGTTTGCTCATGTACGGCATTCCCAACATGAAGCTCGAGAAGTCTGTGGTCGAGCGCCGCGTGGCACTTATGCGCGAGTTGGGTATTGTCTTTGAGCTGGGCGCCGATGTGACGGACCCTGCGGTGGCAGCCAAGCTCGATGGCTTTGACGCTGTCGTGGTGGCTGCTGGTGCACGTGCGCCCCGCGGTCTTTCGGCTACGAATGTGGATGCCCCAGGCGTGGTGTATGCCGTGGACTATCTGACGGCTTCGACCGTCTCGGTGCTCGATGGCGGTGAGCCCGCGGTGAACGCGCGCGGCCTGGACGTTGTGGTCATTGGCGGCGGCGATACCGGCAACGACTGCGTGGGTACCGCGGTGCGCCAGGGTGCGCGTAGCGTGCGCCAGTTTGAGTTCTTGCCGGCCGCGCCCGATAAGCGCGCGGCGAGCAACCCTTGGCCGCAGTGGCCCAACGTTAAGAAGACCGACTACGGTCAGCAGGAGGCTATTGCTGCCATGGGCGGCGAGATGCGTGCCTGGGGCGTGGATACGCTCGAGGTGCTGCTGGACAAGAAGGGCGCGGCAGCGGGCCTGCGCGTGGTCGATCTGGATTGGTCGGCCGGCAAGCCCGAACGCATTGCGGGCTCCGAGCACGAGGTGCCGGCGCAGCTGGTGCTCATCGCCTGTGGCTTTACGGGCCCGGAGCACAGCGTGTTCGATGCCGTCGACGTACCTGTTGCCACGGCGGGCCGTCCGTTGCCCGTGATGGTTTCCGAGGGCTCGCACCTTGCGGCCCGCGTGGATGGCATTGCTGCGGATGCCGCGCCGGTGTATGTGGCCGGCGATGCCCGCAACGGCAGCTCGCTCGTGGTGAGCGCCATGGCCGATGCCCTCGCCTGCGCCGCCGAGGTTGCCGAGACCTTGGGGCTGTAAGGCAATCATTCAAGACCGTTCCCAAC
Source organism: uncultured Collinsella sp. (assembly GCA_900548815.1). Lineage (GTDB taxonomy): Bacteria > Actinomycetota > Coriobacteriia > Coriobacteriales > Coriobacteriaceae > Collinsella. Next base: position 7,601 of record URLR01000042.1, on the reverse strand, counting down.
GACTAGTCATTGGGGACGGTCTTCTTTTGTCTAGTCGTTGGGGACACCCCTTAACGTCTGACTGCTCATTTGCTGACGTGCAGGCTTGCGACGCCTTGCTGTTTTTGTGATGGCTGCGGCTGGCAAGCTTAAAATCCCTGTTTATTTGCCTATGTTTAACTGGGGTTTTGTTTCGGTATAACGTATCGGTCAAGCGTTCCGTCAAGTATTCGGTCGGCATCTGGTTTGCAGCCTGATACCCATTTCGCCCGTGCTGGCGGCGACCACCGGCCCTCCTCGTAAGCTCAAATTAAGGTTCATCAGTTTGAGGAGGATGCCATGGCTGATCATGTTTTGGACCGGGGACGTCTGGCCGAGGCTGTCGGTAACGATATTGCTGACATGGCCCAGTTTTGGATGCTGCGCAAGTTTCAGTTTTTGGAGTCGGCGCGGAAACAGTTCGAAGTGATAGTCGATCCATGGCTCAGCTATTGCGAAGAACCATCGCAAAGTGAAATCATGGCCTATAACATGGCATTTACCGATTGGCTGCTGTTCGAGCGTCCCTATTACCATGGCAAGACGCTGCTTGAGCTGTATGTGGACGAGCCACCGGCGTCGCTTTCGCCTGCTTCGCTCAGACGGCTCGAACGAGTGCGCGACACGCAGTATTTTTCGCGCTTTGGCATTTTGGACAAGGATCCGGCGACCGGTATGGTCGCGCTGCGTGACACGCGCACCGACCGTCGTTTTGATGTCTACGACCCGCATATCGTGCAAAAAGAGCACTGGCGCGAAGGTGCGATTGCGGTGCGTATTGCGTGCGTCGACGATGTCTGGCTGACGGCGGGGCAGCTCTACCTCTACGACATAGCGCGCCTGAGCGATACGGCGGTCGACGGGCCTGGCGCCGTTCATCCGGAAGATCTGGAAGATGGTTTCGACACCTCGTGCATCAGCTTCTTTCTGAGGCTGGTCCGCGACATCATGGGCGCCCAGGGGCGCTACGTAAAGTCTCTCAACATCTACGAACAGGAATGGGAGTAGGGGATGGGCAACTGTCGACTGCCTTGCCTTCTGCCTTTATATCTCGATCTGTAACGTTCAGGGGCAAAAAACCGGTCTTCCTGTTACAGATCGAGACGAATGTTTGGGCGCCGCTGGTTTGTCGTAATCTGTAACGTTTAGGGGCCCGGAGAACGTCTAACTGTTACAGATCGAGATGTTTTGAACCTGGCAGGGGGAATGTCTCAATCTGTAACATCTACAGGCCAAAATTCGACCTAACTGTTATAGATCGAGACAAAGGCTGGACGCGGTGCCGAAAGATCTTGATCTGTAACGTCTAGCGGCCAAAAATCGGTCTTCCTGTTACAGATCGAGACAAAGAGGTGCAATGCTGCGCGAACGTCTCGATCTGTAACGTTTGGCGGCTGCTTGTGCCCGTAACTGTTACAGGTCGAGACGTTTGTCGACGGCGGCAACAGCGGCGATGGCCCATTTCTCCGATGTGGTGGTGATGGAAGTGTCTAATACCGTTTTTAAACACAAGCATGCAACGCGTAACACCTTGGCGCGGAATAGGATGCTTGCCAGGCTCACGGAGGCGGCTGAACAAGGCGTGCCGGTTGTGACGCACGACAATGCCGAGCTCATGTGGCTGCGGCGCCATGTGGGCACAGACGATATTGCGGAGCCCGAATCGCACCTTTTCTGTTTTCAGCATGAATGGGATGCGTTGACGCCGGCGGAGCGAGCGCTGCGCACCATCAAAGGGCTTGCAGAGTTTCATCCCGATTGGGCGTTTTGGGGTTATGACGCGGCACTTTTGTGGGGTCTGGAGGTGCCGAATGATCTGCTCGGGCCACGATATCTTGTTAAGACAGGTTGCTCGGTGCCGCTGAGTGCAGGATGCCGGCTGTTGCGTCCGCGGGCGGCGTGTGCGCTTGAACAAGTCGACGGCGTGCGGGTGACGCCGTTTTGGCGCACGGTTGAGGACTGCCTGCTGCGCGCGCCGTTTTCGTATGGCCTGGCGATCGCCGATTCTGCGTTGCGAGCAAAGGGCGTATCGCGCGATGACTTTTGTGAGCGGCTTCGTATGGATTGCGAGGGCAGGCGAGGGCATCGCAGGGCGCAGGTGATCGCGTCGTATGCGGACGGGCTGTCCGAAAACGGCGGCGAGTCTCGTTTTCGGGCGTTCTTTATTGCGTACGGCTTTCCGGTTCCGGAGCTGCAGGCGGAGTTTCGCGACCCGCTCGATCCGAGCCAGGTGTTTCGGGTCGATTATTTCTGGAGGCTCGAGGACGGGACATGTGTCATCGGCGAGCTCGACGGAAAGGGGAAGTATACCTTGCAGAACGGCGAGGGTCGGGAGTCGGTCGACCCGTTCGTGGCAGAGCGTCAGCGGGAATCTCATCTGACAATGCTCGGGCACAAGGTGCTTCGGTTCACGTTTGATGAACTCAAGAATCCGGGAAAGCTGGTTGAGAAGATGAGGCTGGCGGGTATTCCGCGACGGGCCGATTTGGCTGAGGAATGGAGACACCAGTGGTATGGGCGCTGAAGCGGACCGTCTCAATTTGTAACAATAAGGGGCCGTTTGGCCTCGCAACTGTTACAGATCAAGACAAAAGGTTGGCTACCGCTAAAAGATCTCAATCTGTAACATCTAGAGGCCGAAAACCTGTCTACCTGTTACAGATTTAGACGTTTGACGATGGGGCTGGGGAATGTCTCGATCTGTAACAACAAAGGACTGTTTTACCTTCTAACTGTTACAGATCGAGACGGAAGGTTGGCGGCTGACGAAAAATCTCAATCTGTAACATCTGGCGGCTGAAAACTGGTCTACCTGTTACAGATTGAGATAAAGGCTGGGCGTGTGACTGAAAATCTCAATCTGTAACATATGGGGGGGTGTTTGGGGCCGTATCTGTTACAGATTGAGATGTTTCGTCAGCACGGCCAGAGCAACGCCGCGCTGTCTCCGTTTGTCCCTACATCTCTCTCTTCCCTCCGTTAACCGATATGTTTGACTTTAGTTCGCTGCATTAGATGATAATGGACAAATGTTCAAGTTAATCGTGAGGGAGGAGCTCGATATGGCGTCTGCCGATCGTTCCACGTTGTTTATCAATGCGACCGTCCTGGATGGTTCGGAACATATGGAGCCGCAGCCCGATATGGCCGTGGTCGTTGAGCGTGGTCTCATCACGTGGATGGGGCCGAGTGCCGTGGCGCAGGCGCCTGCAGGTGCCGAGGTCATCGACCTGGCAGGGGCGTATCTCATGCCGGGCCTCATCAATATGCATGTGCATTTGTGCGGTTCGGGCAAGCCGGTTTCGGCGGGCGATGCGGGCGCGCTGATGAAGAAGCTCGATAATCCCGTGGGGCGCGCCATTGTCCGCCACATTCTTAAGGGCAGCGCCCAACAACAGCTGGCAAGTGGCGTGACCACGGTGCGCGGCGCGGGCGACCCGCTGTTTGCCGATCTTGCCGTGCGCGATGCTATCGATGCCGGCAGGTATCAGGGTCCTCGCCTGGTGGCGCCGGGAACGGGCATCACGGTGCCGGGCGGCCATGGTGCGGGCTTGTTCGCTCAGGTGGCCAACAGTCCCGCCGAGGCAGCCGAACAGGTGCGCGACCTGTATGCGCGCGGTGCCGACGTCATTAAACTGTTCGTAACGGGTGGCGTGTTCGACGCGACCGAGGTGGGCGAGCCGGGTGTGCTGCGTATGCCCGTGGAGGTTGCCGCAGCGGCGTGCAAGGCGGCGCACGATATGGGCCTTCCGGTTATGGCTCATGTCGAGAGTACCGAGGGCGTGAAGGCCGCGCTTGAGGCCGGCGTTGACACGATTGAGCACGGCGCTCCGTTGACGCCCGAGATCCTGGAGCTGTACCGCGGCGCCGCGGGCACACAGCTTGAGGGGCGTGCGCCCAGCGTTACCTGCACTATCAGCCCGGCGCTGCCGTTTGTATTGCTCGATCCGGAAAAGACTCATTCGACCGATACGCAAAAGAAGAACGGCGACATCGTGTGCTCGGGCATCATCGAGAGCGCCCGTGCCGCACTGGAAGCTGGTGTTAGGGTGGGCCTAGGCACGGATTCGAGCTGTCCGTTCGTGACCCAGTACGACATGTGGCGCGAGGTGGCCTATTTTGCCAAGTACGTGGGTGTGAGCAACGCCTTCGCGCTGCATACGGCCACGCAGGTCAATGCCGAGCTGCTGGGGCTGGGCGGCGAGACCGGCACAATCGAGTGCGGTAAGGCCGCTGATATCCTGGTGACGCGCGAGAACCCGCTCGATGATCTGTGCGCTCTGCGTGAGCCGATGCACGTGATGTGTCGCGGTGATCTGGTGCGCAAGCTCAAGGTGAAGCGTATCCCCGAGGTTGATAACGAGCTCGACACGATTATGGACATGCCTGCCGAGGCGTTGGCCGAGGAGCTTGCCCGCGACGGCGTGGCGTAGGTGTGACAAAGGGGCGGCTCCGTTGCCGCATGCAAAAGCCGAGGTCTCAACACGAGGCCTCGGCTTTTTTATCGAACAAATACTTAGGATTTGGGACAAACAAACCTAATTAATTTGTCCCGCGTGCGGGCGCTACGAGCGCGTTTCCATCTTGGCATGGCACTTGGGGCAGGTGACGCGGATCTTGCCCTTGCCCTTGGGAACGGAGAGCATCTGGCCGCAGTTGGGGCACTTGAGGTATGCCGTAGTCTTGCGACCCTTCCACATCTTCTTGGCCGTGCGCTTGGCACGCTCAAAGTCTTCCTTACTGGTGCCGGCCGCGCGTGAGGTGCTGGCCGCTGCGGCCCCGCCGCCCAAGCTGGCGACGAACTTGCCCAAGCCGGGGACCTTAGCCGAGCCGGCGACAAAGGCCTCGTTCTCCTTGCGACGTGCATCGATATTTTTGGACAGGCCGCGCAGCACGGCAATCACGATTACGGCGATGGCAATCCAGCTGAGCCACTGGATGCGGGCTATCGATCCGATCATCGCGATGACAATACCCGCAAAACCCATCACGATGGTGAGTTCATCGGCACCATTGCGACCCTTCATAAAGTCATTCATGCAAATTGCCTTTCGTTCGATATGCTGCACGCCTTTATACCCGATTTAGAGCAAGGGGGACAGGTTAATCTGCACCAATGCGGTGCAAACATACCTGTCCCCATTACACCAAGATGGTGCAAAGTAACCTGACTCCCTTGCACCAATTACTTGGCGAGTTTGTCGACGACGCGTTCGATCTCGGCGAGCTTGGCGGCTTTGAGCTCCTCGTCGCCCGATTCGATGGCCGAGGCGACGCAGCCCTCGATGTGTGCCTTCAACACATCGGCGTTGATGCGGGCGATGAGTGCCTGTGTGGCCATGAGCTGCGTAGAAATGTCGACGCAGTAGCGGTCCTCCTCGACCATCCGCAGGATGCCGTCAATCTGACCGCGTGCCGTCTTGAGCATGCGGGTCACCGATTTGTGGTCTGCCATCATGGCGGGTCCTCGTTTCTGGTCGATCTTCCGGATGCCCCCCGTCAGTTGCGGTGAAATAGTTCCTGTTTTAGCGCTCCAAGCCTTCAATCAAGAACTATTTCACCGCAACTTCTGAAGGGCTGGTTGAGCGGTGGTTGCTGGGCGGCTATGTCGGCCGGCTATGTCGGCCGACAGCGGTGCCTGCTGGTGCGGTGGCAGCTAGGCTGCGGTCACCGAAAGGGCGTGGAACTTCTCCCCGGCGCCCTCGACGGCGGCGGCGAGCTGCTCGGCGGTCACGGTGTCGGCGCACTCCACCTGGACGGTCTGGGTCTCGTGATCGGCGTCGGCGTCGGTCACGCCGGCAACGTTGAGCAGTGCCGTCTCGACAGTAGCGTCGCAGTGGCCGCACATAAGGCCCGAAGTCTTGATTGTGTAACGCATGGGTGTACTCCTTATCGATCGAGATTATCTGACAGTTTAGTCGTGAACAGCGTCATCTTAAAGGCGCGCTGAGGTGCCCGAGATTGCCCCGAAAGAGGAGCGAAGCGTACTTGGGTACGCGAGCGACGGTTTGAGGGGCAAGGTCGGGTGCTTCAGCGCGCCGTCTTAGGCTTAAAGGATTTCAGGCGCAGTGCGTTGCTTACGACGCACACGCTCGACAGGCTCATGGCCGCGGCACCAAACATCGGCGGGAGTTGCCAACCGGTGAGGGGGAAGAACACGCCCGCGGCGAGCGGAATACCGATGCCGTTGTAGAACAGCGCCCAGAATAGGTCCTGCTTGATGTTGCGGATCGTGGCGCGCGAAAGCTCGATGGCGCGGGCAACGTCCATGAGGTCACTGCGCATGAGCACTACGTCTGCCCCTTCCTTGGCGATGTCGGCGCCGGTGCCGATAGCAAGGCCCACGTCGGCGCGCGCCAGGGCGGGGGAGTCGTTGATGCCGTCGCCCACCATGGCGACCTTGCCGCCCGCATTCTGCAGCTCGCGCACGTGGCGCTCCTTGTCGGCGGGGAGGACGTCGGCGATGACCTGCTTGCTGTTCAGTCCCACGCGGCGGGCGATTGCTTCGGCCGTCACGCGGTTGTCGCCGGTGAGCATGCGCACATCGACGCCGAGCGAACGCAGCGCGGCGATAGCCTCGGCGCTTGTCTCCTTGACTTCGTCAGCCACGGCAATGGTGCCGACAAGCTCTCCATTCTTGGTAAAGAACAACGGCGTCTTGCCCTCGGCGGCGAGCTGTTCGGCAAGGCCAGCGGGCACCACCACGCCCAGCTCGTCCATCAGGCGCACGTTGCCGGCGGCGATGACATTTTGTCCCTCGCGCGCCGTAACGCCACGACCGGGCACAGCGGCAAAGTCCTCGACGGTGCGGGCGACAATTCCGCGTGTCTCGCACTCGGCCATAATCGCCTCGGCCAGCGGGTGCTCGCTTGAGCGTTCCAATGCGGCGGCCAGCTTGAGCAGTGCCTTTTCGCTCATGGCAGGCGAGCCGTCGGCGTGCGCGGCAACCACAATGTCGGTCACGGCCGGCTTGCCGCGAGTGACGGTACCTGTCTTGTCGAGCACCACGGTGCCCACGCTGCGCAGGTTCTCCAGCGCCTCGGCGCTCTTAAACAGAATGCCCATCTCGGCGCCCTTGCCGGTGCCCACCATAATGGCGACGGGCGTAGCCAGGCCGAGCGCGCACGGGCAACTGATCACCAGCACGGCCACGGCGGAGGTGAGCGCCTCGTTTATGCTGCCGGTCAGTGCCATCCACACCACAAAGGTCGCGGCCGAGATTGCAAACACCACGGGCACGAACACGCCGGCGACCTTGTCGGCCATGCGGGCGATGGGCGCCTTGGTGGCGTTGGCATCCTCGACGAGCTTGATGATCTTGGCGAGCGATGTCTCGGCACCCACGCGTGTGGCACGGAAGGTAAACGAGCCGGTGCGGTTGACAGTAGCGGCGTTGACGGTGTCGCCGGTGGTCTTTTCCACGGGGATGGACTCGCCGGTGAGCGCGCTCTCGTCCACGGCCGAGCTGCCCTCGAGCACCACGCCATCGACAGGGATGGACTCTCCGGGGCGCACACGCAGGACCTGGCCGGGAAGCTGTCTCTTATACACATCTGACGCTGCCGACGATAAGGCTCGTGTAG